>JABHYP010000362.1 GCA_018656855.1 Candidatus Latescibacterota bacterium
ACTTCAGTGTCTTCTTTATCGAATGGATCATCTCCTACATAGAGACCGGCAACACCCTTATTTGCAGTACCAAGCCATACCCATCCATCCTCGTCCGGGCATATTTTAAATATCATAGCTGTGGGAAGATCATCGTATGCCGGAGAATAATTTTGAGCCTGGTTAACAGGAAAACTATCAAGCACGACAGCGCCCGAGGTTGGAATGGCTTCAATCTTGTGATCGTCAGCCTGATAGTTTGCCACCCAGATGTTACCGTGACTGTCTTCAGCAATATCGCTGCAAACAATGTAGTAATCAGCTTGCGTTGGGCGTATATAAACTTTTAAAGTATCAACCATCGATACTTTATCATTAAGTTTATCAGGTGAGCCATCATCATTAAGAACAAATAAACCAAAACCCCAAGTACCCGCCCATATTAATCCGCCGTTATCTACCAGTGTGGTAACAACTCTTGAACTCCATGTGTGGTCCCTTTCACTATATTCCGTCCAGGTCTCACCATAAAGACCTTGAAAAACTGAACCGGGATTCAGGTCACGATATGCAGTTGCAGCCCAAAGAACATCACTCTCACTCGTATCTAAATCGTAAAATGTCTCGCTCCTCATTTCACTATGAGGAGGTGTATACAAGTAATCCCAGCTGCTGTAACATTGCAAACCGTTTTGCATCGTTCCTACCCACAATTTCTCATACCCTCCCGCTGCCAGAGACTTGAGGGGTAAATAATTATTATGATTCACCGCATTCCAAATACTAATTTGTTTTTTATACAATCCTTTATCGGTTGCCGCCCAGTACTGCCATTTAAACTCGTAAAAATCATTCACACTCATTCCAGTCAAATTCGTCGGAACAATTCTATCATTTACTTCATCAAGCTTGACAATACCGGCACTATTGGTTCCAAGAAATATTTCATCATGAGAGTTTTTAGTTCGGATAATACAATTAATAGCGGTCGAAATATAGGTATAGTTTTTCCAGTTTTCCTCAAATTCAAGATTAGGATTATTCTCGTCGGCCACTGCAAGCCCGATGGGTGTGCATACCCATATCTTGTCATCAAAAATTTTTACCTGATTTACAGCCGTATTTTCACTGAATTCCGGACCGAGATTCGTGTATGAGCGAAGCTCTTCTGAATAAAGGTTCAACATATCAAGGCCATCTTCATGCCCGACATAAAGTATACTATCATTTTTTGCGAAAATATCATATACGGACATCCCGTTTACATGCATGGCCGTTTCCGTATGATATTCCGGAAAAAGAACTTGTTTAAAGATTTCAGTTTCGGGATCAAATCGCCATAAACCTTTCTCCTGAAAACCTATATAAATTTCTTTCGATGTTGCGCCGATACACAGTACATTATTGCTTACAAGATCGTTGTTTTTATAGAAAAGTTTGTATTTCTGTGTTGAGGGATTATAAACAAACATGCCGCCTTTTGTGGCACAATAAACTAAACCTTTAAATTCTATAATGCCATTGATATCATAAACCGGCGGATAACCTTTCCAGTTTCTATACTCTTGCGCCGTGCTGAGGCTGATGATCAAAACAGCAAAAAGAAATACAAGCATTCCGGAACGTTTCATACATATAACCTTTCAGATATTTTCTTTCTTTTTATAAAACATACCATTAGAGAAATCAAGGTTATGAAAAAAGAGACCAGGCTGAAAATATTTCCGAATCTTAAATATATTGTTTCGGTATCAGCAGGCGAAATGGTTTCAACAAGAATTGTCCGCTCATTTGTCCTCGTCATTTTTTTTACTTTCCCATATGAATCGATTACCATAGATACTCCAGTATTGGCACATCGAACCACCGGTCTGTGAAACTCGATTGCCCGCATCGCCGAAATCATCGCGTGCTGAATGGGAGAAGCAAATGTACCAAACCATACATCGTTCGTTATTACGACAATAAATTGAGAACCCTTTATAATAAATTTCCGTATCAGGTCAGGAAATATGGATTCGAAACAAATAGCAACGTTGAAGGGCGGTATTTCTGGTGATTCAAACAAAACAATTTTGGTGCCTCTCGACCAGTTCGCCTGCCCTAAAGGAAGATTTTTGAGAGAAGAAAAATAATTATCAAACGGTATTGCCTCACCGAACGGGACAAGGTGCATTTTGTGGTACCGTTCAACCTGATTTATCCCCGGTAGAAACAGCCCTGATGAATTCCATGTATCACCCGTATCAAAGTTTATTGCAGGCAAACCTGTAAATACCGGAACACCGATGGAATCAACAAGCGATTGAACCATACGGCGATAAGAGCCGATTTCCACGAGATAAACCGGCGTTGCTGTTTCGGGCCATACGATTAGATCAGGGTTATATGCCATTGATTCAATACTCATGGAACGATACAGGTTAATATTCCATTCTTCCTTGCCATCAGCCCACTTTTCCTCAGGAAACACATTACCCTGGATAAGAGCTACTGTTATCTCCTGTCCTGAATCCGGAGATCTCTGCATAACAACCTGTGAATAAACAAGCGGTGCCACAAAAAGCGTTACAAGGATAGCCCACCTTTTTACAGACCTTTTTTTTATTAAAAGATAAACGGAAACATTTACCATCGCAATCCACCAGGAAACTCCATAAGCGCTCGTAATATCCGCAAACTGTATAAGCCATGGATATGCTGTCTGAGAATTCCCCAAAATCATCCAGGGAAACGCAAGCTGATCAAAAGAACGAATCCACTCGATACCTGCCACGGCAAAAGGAAATACCGTTAGTCCGGCCCGGGGATAGATTCTGCGGATATATCCCATACATACGAAAGGCAGCGCATAAAAAAATGCTTGAATAATAACAATTGGGATTATAATCAGCCAGAGCACATCCTGATGGCGGCACAACCAGCACATGGATATTCCCAGGAAAACAGTTCCTGAAAACCATGCCCATAAAAATACCCTTAGCGGTTTATAAAAATCAACGATATAAAACATTGGAACAAGAGCCGTAAATGCAAGAAAACCAAGCCAGAAAGGCGGGTAAGCACAGCAGAGGAGAATTCCCGAAATAAAGGCGCATAGAAATGCTGTGGATGTTTTCATCACCTCATCTCCGGGCCGTCGGATTCATAACATCCGTTAAGCGATTCCAAAGATTTTATTATCCGTTCTCTATTCTTAAAATAAACCACACTCTCGTAACCAACCGTCTTTAGCATTTTAAAAGCTCTGTCGTAATACCTGCCTACATGCTTCGGATTATGAGAATCCGATCCTGCCGTAACAGGAATTTCATTGCGGCGAAGTATCTTTAGAAATTCTTCCGACGGGTACTGTTCGCCACAAAGCTCGTCGAACCCGCTGGTATTTAATTCAACTGTGAGATCATACTTTTTAAATACTTGAGCTGCTCGTTCATAGTAGCTTGTCAGGTCGCCTTCGGGGCGGTATCCCATGCGTTTTATATTGTCGATATGACCGGCTATATCGTACAGTCCGGTTTCAGCAGCGCATACGACAGCGTCGAAAAACCTGTTGTATATATCATCGATATCAGCGTTTTTAAACTGATGCATGTACTGTGCCTGGTCGAAAGGCCATTTATTAAGATAATGTATTGAACCGATTACATAATCAAATTGAAAATCCCTGATAATATCATTAATTTCATCGAGTCTGCCGGAAACAATATCCATTTCACATCCCAACTTAATGGAAATCTGCCCTTTGTACTTTTCCTGAAGTTCCAGAACCCGGCTCACATATATCGGCAGCTCTTCATAACTTATACATAAATGAGGTTCGGGCATGACCGGCATGTGTTCAGAAAAGCCTATCTCTTTAAGCCCTGCTTGTAAAGCGCATTCAACATATTCTTCCATCTCCCCTTCAGCATGATTACAGAGCTTCGTATGTATGTGATAATCGGGAAGACAGCAGAACCGCTTACTATTACAGGTCATTTATATAAAATCCTTTCGAAAACAAAACTGCACAGAATTAAAAAACCATTTTACAAGTAACTAAAGTACAGAAACAATAAATTCGTATTTATTATTTCTCCGTGTGCATTCGAAACTGCTTATTTTCTTTTTTTCTTCACCAGATCCATAAACATCATGGCGTTACGTACGGCATATCCTTTGTGACAGTTATTAAAAAACGCATAAATTTTCCAGACGGTTTTTTCAAGTACGTCTATTTTTTCTATCCACTTATCAAGTTCTTCGGAAGAATAATTATAGTTGTACCTGTCGCCCGATTTTCCCCACCATGTTTTTGCATTTCTGCCATGGAACCTGATATAGGCGGTATCGCTTGTGGCGCGAGCCACCGGAGGCATCATCTTGCCAATTTGCGGCTCATCGACAAAAACAAAACCAATCCCGAGCCTGCTCAAAAAATCAAAAACCTCATCCCGGTTCCAACTGTTATGGCGAAATTCCGTAAAAAGTTTTTCATCACCGTATCTTTCTGCAAGTTCAGACAGATACGAGCGGTTTTTCTCAACATTTCTAAACCGCCAGGGGAATTGCGCAAGAATTCCTGAAAGTCTTCCTGCGTCTTTAAGCGGTGCAATCGAATCCTTAAAAGTTTCTGCAACCTCCTCATCATTCATTTCATGAGTAGTGGCTTTATTGGCTTTCACCATGAACTCGAAATCTTCGGGTGTAGCTTCGATCATCCGTCCGAATGTGCTCGGTTTCGGAATCCCGTAATATGTAGTATTGATCTCCACCGTCCTGAAATAATCCTTGTAATAGGAAAGCAGCTCCCCCGCCTTGATCTTTTCCGGGTAAAACACTCCTTTCCAGTCTTTATAAACGAAGCCTGATGTTCCAACTGTAACCATAAATATACTCAATATATTACAGAATTATATGATACTTAATTTCACAGCGTCATAACCTGTAATACAACCTTTACATCTTAGTGGCGCCATGATTCAAGGGCAATGTCAAGCGGGTGGCGTGCGATACCTTTCTCGGAAATTATTACGGTAATATTTTCAGCGGGTGTAACATC
>JABHYP010000363.1 GCA_018656855.1 Candidatus Latescibacterota bacterium
CGCCTCGACTTTTTCCGCCGGAACCTTCCTGTAATCTATGTCACGGCTGTATGCGTTCTGTGATTTGACCGCAACAGCGTATTTGCCATACTTTGTGAACCACCAATCAATCACTTTGTACCAGTCAGAAAGCGAGTTTATATTGATTCCTGTCGGCTCTCCGAACTGTTTGAAGCCGGGGCCGGCAAACATACCCACTATGCTTATATCCTGCATAAGCAATTCCGGCATATCGGATTCCATAAACGGCACACCCTCAAGGCTGTTTACCTGGCAGGATTCGATGTTTGACAGATCGCACAGTATATGCCGGTAAAATCCCGGGCGCCTCACCTTTTCGTATCCAGATTGAATTTTTCGTACGGTTTTCGCGCTGAGTTTATCAACATCATATAGTTCTTTCAGGGCGATAGAGACAGCCTGGCCATAGCCGGTATTTTTAACGTACGGCCACCAGGGTTCAAGCAAATCCCATTTATCTACCGGATCAACGTCGGGAGAGAAAAACCGATCGAATGTCTCCTGTGGCATTCCGGAAGTCAGCATATCGGAATTAAGGTAATGACTCAAAACCATAGTCCAGTAGTCGCTCTTTATTCGTGGATGGGAGGTTCCTGTAAAACGCCCTTTTTCCTCTATCAGATGTTCATGAGTATCAATAAACGGCGTCCGGGAAATCTTTTGAAATAGCTTTTTACGGATATTGCTTGAAAAGCCGCTGTGAAAAAAACTTTTTTCATTACTATAAGCATTTTTTGTCCCGGCAAGTGAAAGTGCTGCGGCTGCACCTATTCCTTTCATGGTGGCTCTTCTTGTTAAATACGTTTTCCGTTTCATATCATACTCTCCCTTTTTTTGATTCCGTTCATCATCAGCAAATTTATTTAAACTATTGAGGAAAGTTATTATAATGCAAGAATAATTTAATCATCAAGTCAGAAGTTAGTATATCTTTAAAATAATTATAATATATTGGCATAATAAAAAATGCTTCATTATATTATTGCTTCAATTATTGTTTTGCGTTGGAAGTCAAACAGAAAATAATAAATTCTGACTTGATTTTGCTGTAAACTAAAACATTATATGCACTCTTTATAATTGTGCAGGATAATATGTTATGGTGATAGCTATGAAGATAATAACGATTTTTCTATTTATCTGTATTCTCATTTTTCCGTGTGCATATAACGCACATTCGGAAGATATCGTTAAATCAGAGTTGATAAAAAAATATTCACCCTCGATTGCCTTGCTGGAGAAACAGTTGCAAAAAAAGGGATTTAAAATTGAACATTTATTTTCACATCCGAAGTTCGAAATTTATAATAGTATTGATTCTCTTTTTATTAATTCGGCAGAAAAAAAAGCATTACAAAAAGGCGGCGCTCTGACGGTTAAAAAATCATTTATTGATGAATTGGAAGTTTACAAGAAAAAAATTGGTTTTGAAACCAAAATAAAAGGAATATCCGGTTTCGTCGAGGAATATGCTGTCCAGTTATCATTGTGCGAAGAAAAGTACGGTATTCCAAAGGAAATAATCACGTCTGTAATCGGGATAGAATCAAATTTCGGAACAATCACAGGAAGACACAATCCTTTCAATGTGTATATATCCATGTATGTTAAAAATTACAGAAGAAAATTTGCTGTGAGCCAGCTTGAAGAACTGCTGAAATTCACAGCAAAAAATAACCAGGATGTTTTTGAATTGAGTTCGAGTTATGCCGGTGCGATAGGATATATGCAGTTTTTGCCGTATTCACTTAATAAGTGGTTTGTAGGGGATGATGTTTACGACATGAATAATTCTATTGCATCAGTCGCTAATTTTCTTTCTTATCATAAGAAAAGAAGAGGGACACTTGAAAAAGCCATTTATAAATATAATCCCAACAAATATTATGTGAAAGCTGTTGTAGATCTTGCTAGTTATGCAAATTAATAATCTTCAAAGTGAACGATAGTTCTTATATCAGCTTACTTGATTGTACGTACAACGCGGAATCCTGTGTAAGGATTTCCTCCCCCTGTCCAAAAACAGCCGCGTGCAGCGGAACGGCAATCGGAAGGCTCGCTGAACCAGCTTCCGCCTCGGGTGATCCTGAGATTGAAGTTATCATGTCCTGTGGGATTGGCAACACTTTCCTGAGTATAATTCCCGGAACTGTATGTTTCATCGAAACCGTCGTAGCAAAACTCAAACACATTGCCGTGCAAATCATACAGCCCCCATGCGTTCGGC
>JABHYP010000025.1 GCA_018656855.1 Candidatus Latescibacterota bacterium
CCCTCTCTACCCGGTAGAGAGGGGAACCCGAGTTCTGGATGTGCCGATATTTCCCCCTCTTTCGCGTGCGAGAGAGGGGGACAGGGGGTGAGTGTTTTTTTGATACCTCGACGCTTGCGTCAGGGTAGTTCATTCATTGTTTATCAGGATATTTACTTCTACCTTTGCATTATGATTATTTCTTCAAATAATTCGCAATAATTCATTAAAAATATGGAACTTATTTTTACTTAATAAGTAAATATAAGTATTACGATAGAATTAATAGATAAATATTGTTGGGCAATAATAAATTTACGGTTTAAAAATATGAAGATATCTTCTACAAAAATATCAATAATGACGGTATTCTTTATACTCTATTTGTGTCTATTTACGATTCTTGAAATACCACATTGCGAGTATGGATGTAATATGGAGGCAAACCCGATTCCGGATATTAATTTAAAACAAACATGCTGTGTAAATACTGTAGAAAATTCAAGTATTAATAATGAATTCAAAGGGGATGTTCTCATTCCATATGAGCATAATAATTGTGATTGTGAAAATGGCCTTGAATTTATATGTTTCACTGATAAACATAAAGAATTAATCATAAGTCCGGATAATCAGAAAAAAATCTTAAAATTTACTTTTCTTTACTATGAAAATGCGACAAGTGATTTCATTGTAAAAGAAAGTTTTTCTTTACTCTACTCCCCACAGGCAAATTCTACTCATTTTTCTATCCGATCTGTTGTTCTTCTTATTTGAAACTATCTCAAAGACTTTGAAACAAAGTTAAATGATCTGAATTATCAAGCTAATACCAGATTTATTTATTGGCTGAGAGATTGTTTTGTATATTTTACAGAAGAAAATAAAAGAAGTGACCTATCCATAAAACCGGCATCTTGTTGTTCAAATCCTGAGGATATTCTTGCTGGGGCTGGCAAAAAGTCAGTTAAGATAGACTCTTGAGTTAATATTAGTAGATAGGCGTTTTCAATAAAGTAAGCAGTCGTTATTGCTGACGCTTATTAATAGAAAGACAAGAAAATGAAAAGTATATATTTAATTATGTTTTTCTGTATCATGGCCTCTTTGTCGTATGCAGAAGAGGAAACACTTCAAAACAGTAATATTGAAAGTGGTTATTATGCCGGGCCGGTTTGGAAAATGACTCGGTATAATGGTGAATTTGATGCTCTGGTCGGTGGTCGTGTCGGCTGGATAATCAACCACTCATTTGCCATCGGTGTGAGTGGATACGGGATGATGTCAGGTTTTCAAATGTATGGACATGGTTTCGCTGACAATCATGATCATGGAAATAAACTTGGTTACGGTGGTTTTGAGTTCGAATATATTCTGAATTCCGATAAACTTCTGCACTATTCTTTGTCAGCTCTTCTCGGAGTCGGCAGCCTGGGCAAAGATGAACATCAGGATAATGAAGATGATTTTTATGAACATGACCATCAATCTGATACGGTTTTTGTTTTCGAACCTTCATTAAGCGGGATAGTAAATATCAATCACTGGTTCAGACTGGGCGCAGGTATTTCCTATAGCTTTATCAATGGAGCTAATACAATTGGTATGGATTCAAACGATGTCGGAGGGCCGGCAGCAACCCTGACATTTAAATTCGGAAAATTTTAAACCAGGAGCTAATCATGAATGAATATGGATTCGTTAAAGAGCTGAATATACCTTTTGAAAATGCAATTGAGACTGTCACGGAAGAATTAAAGAAAGAAGGATTCGGGATACTTACAACAATAGATATCAGGGATAAATTCAAGGAGAAACTCAACATAGATTTTAAGAAATACGTGATACTGGGTGCATGCAATCCTACCTTTGCTCATAAGTCGATTCTTGCTGAGGAGAACATAGGATTATTCCTTCCCTGTAACGTAATAGTATACGAAAAAGGAGACAAAACCGTTGTCGGGATCATTAAACCATTGACGGCAATGGGAATGATAGGCAACGATGAACTCCGGGACATTGCTGACAGTGTTGAAACCAAACTAAAAAAGGTGTTCGATGTCCTGTAATATATACTTGTTTTTCATTGTTTTAAGATAACTTAACTAATATTGTTTGTCCATTAAGCTATCTAGAACCTTTATAATAAATAGTATTGAAAAATTACGGGAGGTGTAATAAATGAAAAAAACACGAGTGCAGTTATTGATCTCTACTGTTTTTGCTGTCATTCTATTTTCCGGATGTTCAGCGATCCAGGGCAGTGACTCGTTAGGCCGTTACAAAGATTTGAAGGATGTATCGTATACTGGCGCTAACGGTATAAATGAGAATGATTCACGGATTGAGTTAACCGACACTTCAACACTCTCGGATTATCTTGCATACGCCGCTCTTCATAATCCCGGACTTGAGGCTGCGTTCAATAGGTGGAAGGCGTCCCTTGAAAAGATACCTCAACTGCGCTCTCTTCCCGACCCTCGTTTCACTTACGCTTACTTTATTGAGAATGTAGAGACAAGAGTCGGGCCTCAGCTGCACAAGTTCGATATTTCACAAACGTTCCCGTGGTTTGGAAAGCTGGATTTGCTCGGAGATGTTGCTCTTGAGGAATCAAATATTAAGAAACAGGCCTATGAAATGCTGAAAAATAAGCTGTTTTATAAGGTCAAGGAAATCTATTTTGAGTATTACTATCTTTCACAATCAATAGCGATTACTGAAGAGAACATGAAGCTTCTTTCATACTTTGAAACAGTTGCTCAGACGAAATATACAATCGGGAAAGCTCCTCAAGCAGATGTGATAAAGGCACAGGTAGAACTCGGCAAACTGGAAGAACGCCTACTCAGTCTCCGGGATCTAAGAGAACCTGTAACAGCAAAATTGAATGCTGTACTCAATAGACCTGCAGATACGCCATTGCCATGGCCCTCCTCGATACTGGAAAATGAAATTGCTCTCACAGATGATGAAATTGTTAAGCAAATTATAAAAAACAATCCGGATTTAAAAGCGCTGGAATTTAAAATTGAGAAAGAGGCTAAATCCAGGGAACTGGCTAAAAAGCAGTTTTACCCGAATATAATGCTCGGTTTGAGCTATATTGAAACAGGAATGTCATCGATGCCCGGCACCTCTGAAAGCGGGAAAGATCCTATCATGACCATGCTTTCGATAAATATTCCGATTTGGCGCGATAAATACCGAGCGGTGGTCAATGAAACTGAAATACTGCGTAAATCCGCTGTAAGGGATCGCGAGAATCGGGAAAACATAATAATAGCTGATTTGAAATCAGCTCTTTACAATTATCGTGATGCCGGAAGGAAAAAAGAACTTTTTAAAGATACGCTTATACCAAAAGCAAAACAGGCGCTTAATGTAACTCAAACGGCCTTTGAATCCGGCAAAAAAGATTTTCTCAGCCTAATAGATATACAACGAACGCTCCTTGAATTTGAACTTTCTTACGAGCGGGCATTAACAAACCGTGCAAAGTTCCGAGCGCAGGTTGAGATGTTGATTGGCCGGGATTTTTAGAAAATATTAATAGTGTTTATTTCTATTTAGAGGAGGTAATTATTATGTTATCCTTTCGAAAATTATGGCAGTTCTTTGCCAGAAAAGAAATCCTTGCGGTTATTGCTATATCATTTTTATTGGGATTTTTCCTGAGGAGTTGTGGTGATAGGGATTCTATAAACACAAATATTCATTTTCATGAAACAACCGAGGATAAAACGGCTGAAGTCTGGACATGTTCAATGCATCCACAGATACGTCAGCCCGGACCGGGACAGTGCCCTATCTGCGGTATGGACTTGATACCTGTAACGTCCGAATCTGATGACGGGGAAATATCGCCTCGTGAGCTAAAATTATCCCCCGCTTCTGCAAAATTGGCTGAAATACAGATTACGCCTGTCAAGCGTCAGTTTGTTAACAAAGAAATTCGGATGCTGGGGAAAGTCGAGTACGATGAAACACGAGTCGGATATATTACTACATGGATTCCTGGTCGAATTGATCGCCTGTATGTTGATTACACAGGGATTACAATTAAAAAGGGAGATCATCTCGCTGAGATTTACAGTCCGGATCTATATACAGCCCAGGAAGAGTTGATACAAGCGCTTAAAGCTGTTGAAGAGCTTAAAAACAGTAAGTTGTCAACTGTGCGGGAGACGGCATTACGCACAGTAGAGTCTTCAAGAAAAAAACTACGGCTTTTAGGGCTGATCGATGAGCAAATCCAGGAATTCGAAGAACGGGGAAAGCCGACCGATCACGTGACTATTTACAGTCCAATGGGAGGCATTGTTATACACAAGAATGCCGCAGAAGGAATTTATGTTAACACCGGCTCCAGAATTTACACAATAGCGGATCTTTCTAAGGTATGGGTATTGCTTGATGTATATGAATATGATATAGAATGGATAAGGTATGGTCAGGAAGTGGAGTTTCACACTGAAGCGTATCCCGGAGAGACTTTCAAAGGAAGAATCGCTTTTATTGATCCTCTCCTGAATGATAAAACGCGTACTGTCAAGGTTAGAGTAAATCTTCCCAATACAAATGAGAAACTAAAGCCCGGAATGTTTGTCAAAGCAGTTGTTTTTTCTAGTGTGGCTTTAGGAGGTAAAGTCATGGATCCATCACTTGCCGGAAAATACATAAGCCCAATGCACCCGGAGATTGTAAAGGATGGGCCTGGAACATGTGACATTTGCGGTATGCCATTAGTGAAAGCCGAATCGCTTGGTTACGCAAATCCCATGACAGATGAACCCCCGCTTGTCATCCCGGCTTCTGCTCCCCTCATTACCGGCAAAAGGGCGGTGGTATATGTATCTGTTCCCGAAAAGGAGGGGGTATTTGAAGGAAAAGAGATCGTTCTTGGCCCTCGTACAGGAGATTATTATCTCGTTGAAGATGGTTTAAGAGAAGGTGAAATGGTTGTCGTGAACGGGAATTTCAAGATAGACAGCGCAGCTCAGATTCTTGCTAAACCGAGTATGATGAGTCCTGAAGGCGGTGTTATACCTGCAGGTCACCATCACGGCGGCGCTCCAGCAACGGCTCCGGGAACTAAACAGGAACACGATCACAATAGTAAAGATATGCAATCTGCTAAAGAGCATGAAAAAACATATGAAACATCAAATATATTCAAAGAACAGCTTGATAAAATGTTTCAGGCATATTTCCATATTCAATTTGCACTTAGCCATGACAATGCCAGCAATGCACAGCAAGGCGCGGAACATCTGCAGAAGGCTCTTTCAAACGTTGACATGTCTCTCGTAACCGGCGAGGCGCATATGGCATGGATGAAGGAGCTGGAAGTCATTAATAAAAACGGCAAACAAATTGCAGATACAGAGGATATCAATTTATCTCGTACAGCATTTATACAGTTGTCACATTCTATGATAAATGTTGCTAAAATGTTCGGAACGTCAGGCATCACTGACACGTATCGTTTTCACTGCCCGATGGCTGACAACAATAAAGGCGCCGACTGGCTTCAGAATAAATCGGAGCTTGAAAATCCATTTTTCGGATCTTCCATGTTTAAATGTGGGGAGTTGGTAGAAACCTTAACAAATAATCATTAGAGAATATTAATAATGGAAATTTCATATAGAAAGGAGGCGTGCTATGGCTCCATTGCCTGATATTGATAATAAAATGAATTGGATAGATAAAATCATACGATTTTGCCTTGAAAACAAACTTGTCGTGTTCATTATGCTTATTGTGGTTCTGGCATGGGGAGTAATGGTTGCACCTTTTGACTGGGATGTCGGAGGATATCCACGAGATCCGGTGCCTGTCGACGCCATTCCCGATATCGGTGAAAACCAGCAGATTGTTTTTACTTCATGGATGGGGCGGTCACCGCAGGATATTGAAGATCAGATCAGTTATCCTCTGACTGTTTCACTCCTTGGTGTTCCGGGAGTCAAAACTATTCGAAGCTATTCGATGTTCGGTTTTTCAACGATTTATATAATTTTTGAGGAGGATGTCGAATTTTACTGGTCACGTTCACGAGTACTGGAGAAGCTGAACAGCCTGTCCCCTGGAACTTTGCCTTCAGGCGTGCAGCCGTCTCTCGGGCCGGATGCTACAGCGTTAGGCCAAATTTACTGGTATACGCTTGAAGGACGTGATGAGAATGGCAATCCTACAGGTGGCTGGGACCTTCATGAACTGAGGACTGTCCAGGACTGGTATGTTCGGTACGCTCTCATGTCCGCCAAAGGTGTGAGCGAGGTGGCTTCGGTAGGTGGTTTCGTCAAGGAATACCAGATCGATATAGATCCCGATGCTCTCCGCGCTCATAACGTAAAAATTGAAGAGGTCGTTCAGGCCATTAAAATGTCCAACCTGGATGTCGGCGCCCGGACAATTGAAGTGAACAAGGTTGAATATATGATCCGAGGTCTCGGATTTGTAAAAAACCTTGCTGATATCGAAAACTCGGTAATCAAGGTCAACGATAATGTTCCGATTCTGGTTAAACATGTTGCGAATGTGGCTCTGGGGCCGGCGCTCAGAAGAGGTGCGCTTAACAAGGAAGGGACAGAAGTTGTCGGCGGCGTTGTAGTTGTTCGATATGGCGAAAATCCTTTGACGACGATCAAAAATGTCAAAGATAAAATCAAAGAAATTTCGGTCGGCCTTCCGAAAAAGACTCTTTCTGATGGAACGGTAAGCCAGGTTTCAATAGTACCTTTTTATGATCGTACCGGACTAATTAATGAAACACTCGGCACACTGAATACAGCATTAACCGAAGAAATTCTGGTTACGATTATTGTTATTCTTATCATGGTTCTACATTTAAAAAGCTCAATACTAATTTCCGGCCTTCTCCCACTCGCTGTTCTCATGTGCTTCATTGCGATGAAAGTTTTTGGCGTAGATGCAAATATTGTGGCGCTTTCAGGTATTGCAATCGCTATAGGAACGATGGTTGATATGGGGATCGTTGTTACAGAAAATATATTAAAACATCTCGACAAAGCGTCACCAGACGATAACAGTCTTGAAGTTGTTTTCAGGGGCGCGAGCGAAGTCGGGAGCGCGGTGGTCACTGCTATTGCGACAACCATTGTAAGTTTCCTTCCGGTATTCACAATGGAGGCCGCCGAAGGGAAACTTTTCAAACCTCTCGCATTTACAAAAACATTCGCTCTTCTGGCCTCGGTGATTGTGGCGCTTACTATGATACCGCCGTTTGCACACATCCTTTTCGGTAGTAAGTTCAAGAGCAATGTTATGAAGAAAATATTTTATACGGGTTTGATTGTCATTGGGCTGGTTATAGCGTTCACAGTCAAATGGTGGCTTGGCCTGATAGTTGTAATGATCGGCGTTTATCATCTGTTTGAACAAAAAATTCCGCAAAGAATCATTAAAGTCATTGTCCATTCTTCTATCGGTATCACGGCTTTCTTTGTCGCATTCATTCTTGCCAAGCACTGGCTGCCTTTGGGCCCGGAAAAGGGATTAGTAATAAATCTTATTTTCGTCAGTATTATCATAGGGGGGCTTCTTGGCTTTTTCCGGCTTTTCCAGATGGGCTACGATCGAATTCTTGCATGGTCGCTGAAACACAAAATCGTTGTGCTGTCGATTCCCATTGTTCTGATTATGATTGGAAGTTCTGTGTGGCTTGGTTTTGATACATTTACAAACTGGATGCCATCATCAGTCAAACGATTCGGGCCAGTTGTATATTTGCGTCATGCTTTCCCCGGACTCGGCAAAGAATTTATGCCGCCCCTTGATGAAGGATCGTTCCTCTATATGCCGACAACTATGCCTCATGCTTCAATAAGTGAAGTGTCAGATATCCTTCGAAAACAGAATATATCACTTCGAAATATTCCGGAGATTGATTCAGTTGTTGGGAAACTGGGACGTGCCGAAACCCCACTTGATCCAGCCCCGATATCAATGATCGAAACGGTTATAAATTATAAGCCGGAGTATATTCTTGATTCTAAGGGAAGGCGGATGACTTTCCGGTTTGATTCTGGTGATACCGATCTATTTCGAAACGAGGATGGCGAACCGTTGCCAGCACTCGACGGAGACTCCTATACTGTTCAGGGCCAATTCATTCGGGATGAAGATAATCGATTGATACCGGACAAACATGGCGCTCCTTTTAGATTATGGCGCACAGCACTTGATCCGGATCTCAATCCCGGGCGAAAAGCCTGGCAAGGCATTGAAACACCAGATGATATATGGGATGAGATTGTAATAGCTGCTAAAGTTCCGGGTACTACATCGGCGCCAAAGTTGCAGCCGATAGCAGCGAGGATAGTTATGCTTCAGAGCGGTATGCGTGCGCCGATGGGGGTTAAGATAAAAGGATCGGATCTTAAGGCGATAGAGCAGGTTGGTCTGAAAATTGAACGTTTTCTCAAGGAAGTTCCCTCCGTCGAATCTTCTGCTGTCTTTGCTGATCGTATCGTTGGTAAACCATATCTTGAAATTGAAATCAACCGTGAAGAAATATCCCGATATGGGATTAAAATGACACAGGTTCAAAATGTTATTGATACGGCCATAGGAGGAAAACGCATAACCACAACCGTTGAAGGCCGTGAACGATATCCTGTGAGAGTAAGATATCTTCGCGAGCTCCGCGATTCTATTGAAGAGCTTGAAAGGATTCTTGTAGCTGCACCGGATGGCAGCCAGATTCCGATTGCCCAACTTGCCGATATTTCTTATGTGCGCGGGCCGCAGGTTATAAAAAGCGAGGATACTTTTCTGATTGGATATGTTCTATTCGACAAGAAGCCGGAGTATGCCGAGGTGGATGTCGTTGAAATGGCTCAGGAATATCTCAATCAAAAAATTGATTCCGGAGAATTCCAGCTGCCAGCCGGTATTAGCTTCTCGTTTGCCGGTACATATGAGAATCAGGTTAGATCTCAAAAAAAATTAATGGTCGTTTTACCATTAGCGCTGTTAATTATTTTTCTGATTCTCTTTTTCCAATTTAAGAGTATTCCTACGACCGCGCTAATATTTTCCGGAATATTTGTCGCCTGGATGGGTGGATTTGTCCTTATCTGGCTCTATGGCCAGCCGTGGTTCCTCGATTTTTCAATATTCGGCACGAACATGCGGGAACTCTTCCAGGTTCATCCAATAAACCTAAGTGTCGCCGTATGGGTGGGATTTCTCGCACTATTCGGTATCGCTTCCGATGATGCTGTGATTATGTGTACATATCTTGAAGATGTATTCAAACAAAAACAGCCTAAGAGTGTGAAAGATATTCATGCTGCTACGATAGAAGCTGCGTCGCGTCGTGTCAGGCCATGTTTAATGACGACTGCGACCACTATTCTGGCGCTGATTCCGGTATTAACCTCAACCGGCCGAGGCGCGGATATCCTGGTGCCCATGGCAATCCCGTCATTTGGCGGGATGCTTTTTGAGGTTATAATATTACTTGTCACACCGGTTCTTTATACTGTAATCAAGGAATTCAAGCTCAGGTTTTTTAGGTAAATAATAATATTATTAGCTTTTATAAGGGGTGTGGTAACTATTATCACACCCCCTGTTATAAAATGAATAAGGTCGCTTCATATTTATTCATTTCAACAAATTTAATCTTGAATTTTATTGATTGTTTTAATTCAAAACGCTATCATGAGGCATCGAGTAATGTATTTCTATGTGAAGTGTATTTTGGAAGAAGAGAAGGTTTTTTAGTAAAACTACCAAATCTGATGTCGATATACAGCAGAGATTTTAAGTTTAATATTTACTGATAAGATCATACATACAGATGGAAATACTGAAATGAGTGATAAATTGCAACAATGTCACCTTATCGGCGCTGGTCGCGCTGGAAGCGCACTTGCTCAGGCAATGACAAAAGTGGGTTACCAGTTCACCTGGGTCGGCTCAAGGAACGCTGAGAGTGCTGAAAAGCTTGCAAAGCTAATTGGCACCGAAGAGTGGTGGACTGACTTCAGGGATATACAGGAAGTCGACGGTTTCCTCATTATCGCTATCCCGGACGATAAGATAAAGATGGTGGCTGCAACCATCAGAGATGCTGGCGTAATAAAACCGGGGCGAACTGTTA
>JABHYP010000364.1 GCA_018656855.1 Candidatus Latescibacterota bacterium
GTTCACACGTTAGACAGGCTTATTCCACCATCGCTTTTCAAGGAGCATCCGGAGTATTTCCCCCTTATCGGCGGGAAGCGGGTTACCGGTCTTGTGCAGCGGTGCATGTCCAATCCCGATCTGGTTGACATAGCGGTCGAGAACCTTGTAGAATGGATGGACAGCGAACCCGGCCAGCGGATATTTTCCGTATCGGCCAACGATGTCGGAATGCTGTGCGGGTGCCCTGAATGCAGGAAAATCACTGAAGAAGAAGGTGCGACATCCGGGCTGTTCCTTCGTTTTGTGAATCAGGTGGCGGAAAGGATAGAAGAAACCCACCAGCAGAACTATATAAGCACGCTGGCGTATGCTGTCACGGAAAAGGCGCCTGAAATTACAAAGCCGCGCCACAATGTAATTATACGGCTGTGCCCGTTTTTTATCTGCTGCAGTCATCCTTATTCCGTATGTACCTCGAAAGCAAGCAGTCGGTTTTACCAGACTTTGCAGGACTGGGGAAAGATATCGGAAAAT
The DNA here is from genome assembly GCA_018656855.1 of Candidatus Latescibacterota bacterium. Lineage (GTDB taxonomy): Bacteria > Latescibacterota > Latescibacteria > Latescibacterales > Latescibacteraceae > JABHYP01. Next base: position 517 of record JABHYP010000364.1, read on the forward strand.
ATTTTCATCTGGCATTATGCGGTAAACTTTGACGCGTACCTACTGCCGTTTCCCAATTTCAACGAATTCACGAAGGACCTCAAAACTTACAGCAAACACAATGTGAACGGGCTCTTTTTACAAGGCGCCGGTAAATCCGGAAGTTGCGACGGTGATATGCGGGCATGGGTGGCAGCACAGCTTATGTGGAATTCCGAGCTTGATCCTGATGATCTGATAAACGAGTGGATGCACGCCATTTATGCCGATGCTTATGAACCTATGCGGGAGATATTCGAGCATATTCACTCCCGTGTTGCCGACCCGGAGAATCACCTTGGAATTCATGACAGGATAAGGAAAGAAGACTGGCCAGATGAGGAACTATCGCACGTGGACAGCCTTTATGAAACCGCCGAAACGCTCGCTGAGGGAAACGAAGATGCGCTTTACTATGTGAGAAAGAACCGCATGTCGGTAAAATACCTTCAGATGCTCTTTAATTCCGGCCAGCTGGCCGTGGAGGGCGATGTCTACAGGCCATCCGGCAGCTCGGTAACCGGAGAAGACTACAGGCGATTCAGGAGTGAAATGGATGAACTGGATATTTCCGGGCTTCGCGAGGAGCCGTTTGACTGCGTCTATGAGGACCTGCTTGGCAAGAAACTAGAAGAGTATAAAATTGTATACCTCGAAAATGAGGACATGAAAATCGCCGTTGTTCCCAGCCTGGGAGGAAGGATTGTCAGCATCGTTCTCAAGGAAACGTCCAAAGAGGTTGTCGGTATGACCGACCCGCTCAATTATTTTTACCCATCATACGGCGGATACGAGGAGTCTACTACCATGACCTGGGGCCGTACGGGTTTCGATAATGTGTATACGGCGGAACTGAACGGGCGGACGCTCACGCTGACGAGTGAAGAGGGCAAATCGCGCAGGTCAAGGATGTTTGTTTTCGAGCGCACGCTTTCCCTGCCCGAACGTGGCACAAGAATCGATTTTGAGTCTTCAATACTGAACGTGAGCGGCGAAACGAGATACGCCCGCCTGATCAGCCACATGGAAATTAATGCCGACCCAAAGGTTTCTGAAGTCGGCATACGCACCCGGAGCGGGAAAATAATAACAGAAGATGCAAAGAACTTTTACAAAAACGGCCAGCAAAAACCTGCCGGATTGTGGTATGTGAAAAACATAGCCGGCGGCTGGAATATAGAAAACCGTTTCAAGGCGTCAGAAGTAGAAGGGTGCCGCCTGTTCTGTTATAGTCATACCGGAACTATCGAGATGGAAGTCCTCGGTTTTGAACGAAATATTGAACCGGGCGGCCGCATTACCAGAAAACACACATGGGAACTGAAGTAGCTTGAAGCAAATGTTTTTTAATCACTACGGTCAATTTAAAAAAGCACTTTAATTTAAGCGGCTTGGATTTGGAAATACCGCGCACATGCATTTGTTATTTGCAAACACTTTAAATATAATCGATTATTCAAATACGGCAACGTTCAGCGAGTGGTTTTAGTAAGATTTTATGTTAATATTTTTATTTGGATACTTGTGATTTTTTACGTATATGATTTTAAGAAAAATTATACCAGACTAATTAATTCTGTCTTAAATGAAAGGAAAAATAATGACCGATAAACCGAAAATTGTTGTACTCGATGGTTATACTCTCAATCCCGGCGACCAGAGCTGGGAGGAATTGAAATCGATTGGCGAATGTGAGATACATGACCGTACAAGCCCTGATGAAGTGCTGAGCCGTTCCGGGGGAGCGCCCATCCTACTGACAAATAAAACGATTCTCGACAGAAATATTATTGAAGCCCTGCCTGATCTGAGATATATCGGTGTTATGGCGACAGGTTACAATGTTGTTGATTTCGAGGCAGCTAATGAACGCCGCATCCCTGTTACCAACGTGCCTGAATATGCCACGGAATCGGTGGTACAGATGGTGTTCGCCCTGCTGTTAGAGATGACGCAGCATGTGGGGCACCACTCAGAAACAGTCCGTAACGGGCAATGGGCGGCGAGTCCGGATTTCTGCTACTGGGATAAACCGCTTATTGAACTAAGTGGGCTTACCATTGGCATCGTCGGGTACGGCAGGATTGGCAGAGCGGTTGCTGAGGTTGCCCTGGCATTCGGCATGAAGGTGCTTGTGTATGATATTGAACCGGCTATTTCGTTTGAAAAGAATATTACCTTTGTCGATCCTGATGATGTTTTTGAGAAAAGCGATATTGTGAGCCTCCACTGTCCATTAACTTCGGAATCGCAGGGAATTGTTAATGCGAAGCAGCTCGCACTTATGAAAAGAACAGCATTTCTCATCAATACCGGCAGGGGGCCTCTTGTGAACGAACATGACCTTGCAGAAGCCCTTAATTCTGAAAAAATTGCAGGTGCAGGCTTGGATGTATTATCCGTGGAGCCTCCCTGCCCCGATAATCCTCTCATCAACGCAAAGAACTGTTTCATAACTCCTCACATTGCCTGGGCAACACTTGAAGCCCGAAAGCGCTTGATGAAGGTTGTGGTGGAAAATATCCGGGCTTTTCTGAGTAGCGAACCGGTTAACGTTGTGAATGATTTTCGCTGAGGAATAAGGAACATGTATATATATTGGAGTTTTTGACATATTTTGCCTGAAAGGGAAATTTTGTCACTTCGTCATTATTAATTATCAGCTGCATTCTTAGCATCAGCAGCATTATATAATATGATATTTAATAATATGTTATGCTTACACAATTCTAAAATTAACAAATTCTTTTTATTATTGGCACAGAGTTTGCGACTATTTAAACCTGTAACTTGCAGATACCACAGAAAAAAACCGGGAAAAAAATTTAAAACAGATATTCCCAGGCAATCCGTAGTGGTATTAAAAGTTACAATATAAAAATTCCCATATTACCCCCTTTTCTAAAAACCCCCCTTTTGGGGGGTTTTTAGTTTTAAATTCTTCCTATACCGTTAAAAACCGTTTATCTCACTACAAAATTAAAAATTCCTTGACAATCATACGGCTTTGTGTAGATAATAATATCTCCGCGAGAAAAAAAACCTTCTCAAGGAAACAATTAAGAACTATTTTATAGAGTTATTGTCGCTGGCACAGGCAATTTTAACATCATATAGAAAAAATTCATATTACACTTTCATTCAATCGTATAACTTCATAGCGGAAATGCTGTGAGAAAAAAGGAGCTAAACTATGAAAGTAAGAAGTCGTCGCGACCTGCTTAAATCAGGCGCAGTGTTAGGAGCGGGGCTGGCATCGGGACAGGTGTTGAAATCCGATGTTTCACAGGCCGCAGCATGCTGCGCTTCATGTTCCTCAGACAACTCCCAGAGTTCGGGACATACCACAAAATGGGACCATGAATATACTTTTGGCCATACCAAGCTTTTTATGGAAGAGTATCTCGAGGGCGCGCTGGAGATTCTCGGCTGCCAGAGCGCTGAGATTGAACAGATTGCAGACATCGCAACCCGCGCGGCAAATGTAATCAAAAACGGCGGGAAAGTGTATGCGTCAACGAATGTCGGCCACATGCCGAGACCCGAACAAACCTCGAAACGCCGCGGCCATCCGGGTGAGGACCTTATCCATGATCACAACCCATCCATTCCGAGAGTTCTCAGTGGACAGACAAAGGATGAAGTCGACAAGGATGAGGTTTTAAAGGGTTATGATCATCTCAAAAAAGGTGATATGGTCATTACAAACCACTGCAACAAGACTGTACAAAAAGTCCGTGATGACGGTGTATACATTGTAGCTGTGACAGCGAATTATATCACCAACGAGTTCAGGCACGAGGGATTTTCACATCCCAACGAGGACAACATGATGCTCAAGGATGTTTCGAACGAGATACTACACAGTCATGTTCCCTTTGATCAGGGTCTTGTATACTGCCCGGAAATCCTGAATTTACACTATGTCCGTCCTCGGGTGTTGGCCAGGGTTCTCTTTTCTGGATGCTTGCTGCCGAAATAGCCACA
>JABHYP010000365.1 GCA_018656855.1 Candidatus Latescibacterota bacterium
GATGAACTTGAGCATTTCGCGAGCCGGTGCAATTGAATCTTCATGCGACCAGACCGCGCTGACAGGTCCACCGAAATAGCTGTCGAAACTCTCAATGCCGGCCTGTTTAAGCGCCCTTTTAGCAAGTGTATTTCTCAAAACACGCATTGAAACATTTGCTTTACGTAGGCTGGCTCTAAGTTCGCTTATCTCGGCCACGTTCATGCCCTGATATGCCATAAGGTATACACCAGGCTTCTCAAAAATACTAACATACTCTTCAACTACCTGTATTTTTCGTTCTTTGTTCATTTATCGCCTCCAATGTAGGGGTTTGATAAATCAAAAACCCTTACAATAATCTTATGAAACAATTGACAGCCGACAGTTCCTTTTAACCAGCAAGGGCCTGGAGTAAAGCTATCTTATCGATCTTTATACTCGGACTCATCGTTGAGGAAATAGTAATGCTCTTTATATAGGTGCCTTTTGATGCCGAAGGTTTAGCCTGCATTACTGCATCCATAAAGGCAAAAATATTATCTTTAAGCCTGGTGTTGTCGAAAGATATTTTTCCGACGGGAACGTGAAGAACTCCAGCCTTGTCAACTCTGAATTCAATTTTCCCGGCTTTAGCCTGGCTAACAGCAGTTGCAACATCTGTGGTGACGGTCCCGGATTTTGGATTGGGCATAAGGCCGCGGGCTCCGAGCATCTTTCCAAGACGTCCCACTATCTTCATCATATCAGGTGTAGCTATGGCGACATCAAATTCCAGCCAGCCATCCTGAATTTTCTGAACTAAATCTTCCGCCCCAACGTAATCTGCCCCGGCCTCTTTGGCGATGGATTCATTTTCGCCTCTTGTAAAAACCAGAACTCGAATACTGCGCCCCGTACCATGAGGCAAAACCACTGTGCTCCGCACCATCTGGTCAGCGTGTTTGGGGTCCACTCCCAGCCGAACAGCGCATTCCACGGTTTCGTCGAATTTCGCTGTCGGGAGCTGATGCAAAAGCTCAATACTTTCTTCAAGGAGGTAAAGCTTAAGGCGGTCGATCTTATCGCTTGCCTCCCTGTATTTTTTCCCCCGCTTCATTCGTTGCTCCCTTTATAGTATTAAAGGTTATACATCATATAAAAAAGTTATTCAACAACAATTCCCATGTTTTGTGCCGTTCCGAGTATCATTTTCATCGCACCTTCAATATCACTAGCATTCAGATCTTTCATCTTCAACTCAGCAATTTCCCTCACTTGATTAAGTGACACGCTGCCAACCTTGTCACGATTAGGGAAACCCGAACCTTTCTCAATCTTCGCGGCCTTGAGAAGAAGCCTTGCCGCCGGCGGAGTTTTTGTTATAAATGAAAACGAACGATCGTTGTATACTGTTATGACCGCAGGAATAATCATTCCTGCCTGGCCCTGGGTTTTTGCGTTGTATGATTTACAAAATTCCATGATATTAACACCATGGGCTCCGAGGGCAGGGCCAACCGGCGGTGACGGATTTGCCTGACCGGCAGGCAACTGGAGCTTTATGTTAGCTATCACTTTTTTGGCCACGAATTATACTCCTTGATTTTTTTTTAATGTTCAGATTCCGGTTTTAATATATGTTTTATCATGAACCTGGGATATGGGAACTGAATTATTATGTTTCAGATTTAGACATTTCTATCTGGAGCACATCAAGCTCAACTGGTGTTGGTCTACCGAAAATTGAAACACTGACCTTAACCTTGCTTTTAAGAGGATTTACTTCTTCAACCGTACCGGAAAAATCGGTAAACGGCCCGTCGGTAACCTTTATCTTATCGCCAACTTCGAATTTCATTGCCGGAACTTCATGCACTTGGCTGGAACTGATCTTTCCAAGAATTCTTTCCACTTCTATCTCACTAAGGCTCTCAGGTTTGCGACCGGGACCGACAAAACTCGTTACTCCGGGAACATTGTTGATAAAATATTGAGTGTCATTTGTCATTTCCATCTCAATAAGTATATACGAAGGAAGAAATCTGCGTTTGATTGTTTTTTTCTTCCCATCTTTCATCTCAATCAGGTCTTCAGTCGGGACCACCACTCTTCCAATGAGATCTCCAAGCTCCGAGAGAGCAACTTGTGTTTCGATGTATAGCTTAACCTTGTTCTCGTGACCTGCTAATGCATGAAGGACATACCAATTCATGGACATGGAAATTACTGCCTCTTCTATGAGTTATCAATTAGTATAAGTTGCTGGCTTGTGTCAGGATAATATCAATAAAACCAATGTAAATAGCAAAAAAGGCCGAAACGATAATAACAAGAATCGTTGATCCCTTCAGTTCATTCCAGCTTGGCCATGTCACCTTGGACATTTCACTCTTAACTTCTCTAAAAAACTTTTTTATTTTTTCAATAAGTTTCGCCATACTCTCCACCAAGTTATGTAAGATTTGCACTATACAGCAGATTTGAATATTCCGGACAAATCTGAAAAAAACCCGACAATTGGCAGGCCAGGAGGGATTTGAACCCCCAACAGCCGGTTTTGGAGACCGGTGCTCTACCAATTGAACTACTGGCCTGTATACCTTAAGGATACACGAAGTTCGGAAACATCATTCCGGCACAAGGAAAAAGCTTTACCGGCCTTCCTTATGAAGGGTATGCTTTCTGTCAAATTTACAGTATTTTTTATATTCAACCCTCTGCGGGTGTAATCTCTTGTTTTTGTCAGCAATATAGTTACGGCGTTTGCATTCCTGACAAACAAGATATATTGTCTCTCTTGCCATTTTTCCACCTATTCAATAATCTTTGCAACCACGCCGGCTCCGATAGTACGTCCGCCTTCGCGGATTGCAAAACGAAGCCCCTCGTTCATCGCTATCGGCGTGATAAGAGCACCTGAAATCTCAA
>JABHYP010000366.1 GCA_018656855.1 Candidatus Latescibacterota bacterium
CAACACTAACCTTGTGGATCACCGGTTTCCCAACGGGCATATCGAATCATGGGACAAGCATGTAGCGCCACGTAGTCTATACCTGAAACAGCTCGATGACCGGCTTGGCGCTGAGGCGGTCAGGAAAATAGCTGTCCCGACCCAGCTTACCGACCCCTCGAATGAACCATGGGGAGGTAATGCGGAAGGAGTTCTGCTGCGATAACCGAGCTGAGATACGGCAAATATCAATTTAACATCTGCCGTAAATAAAATATCATATTTCTTTGAAATCATTTGAGAATAAGTAAAATGTCTTTTTACTGAGAAAAATCCGATGCGCAAACATTTCTCTATACCGGTATTCGTTATCTTTCTCACTGTCATAATATTTCTCTCTTGCGATAAGGATAAAGAGAAGAGCATAGTTGGTCCCGTAGAAGATACTTTTACGATATCAGGGAGAGTTTTCGATCAAAAAGGTCAACCTTTTAGAAATATAACTATAAACCTTGTCGGGTCAGTTATCAAGAAATCTAAGTTGACTGGTTCATTGGGAGACTACTCTTTTGACGGGCTCCCGGTTGGTGATTATACAATTACGCCCTCAAAGGAGGGATATAGGTTTTCCCCCTTTTTTGCTAAAGTCAGGATAACTGATTCTAATAGAAACGTTGATGATTTAATCGGTTGGGCTGTTAGAGTAAATGTGGAAATTGGCGGAATTATCGGGAAAATTATAGATACCGATAAGAAACCAGTCTGGGGTGTGTATGCACAGTTATTTCCCGATCCGGATTCCCTAGAAAATGGTCCCCTCAAAACAAGTAAAACAAATGAATATGGATATTATAGTTTATCTTATAGTGTATTCTTAAATAATTCATACAAGATAGTCCCGATTAAAGAGGGGTACAATTACACGTTCAGCCCGGATTCATCATACGTGACACCAATAAATCAAATTACCATTGTCAACTTTATTGCTTTATACTCCGGTTTACCCTTGCATTCAATCTCGGGAAGGATTTTCGATATCGGGGGTAATAGTGTTAATTTTTCTCCTATTGAATTAACAGGGGAGGAAGAAAGTGAAAGATATTGTTTATCGACTGATAAAGATGGTTTTTATACATTTGACGATTTAATAGATGGAACATACATATTATGGGCGCCATTTGTATTTGGTCTCCCCCGGGAAACTATAATCGTTGATGGAGTAGATATCATTATGCCAGACCTGATTGAATTAAACATGGTTGCCTACAGTGCTGAAGACTATTTCCCTATCGGTGCCGGCTCATCATGGACATACGAAAGAACAACCGATGAAGGAGAGCCAACAGACCATACTGTCAGTGTAACCGGCACAGAAACAGCAAACGATAAGGCCTATACAGTTATGTCTTCCGGTTATCCCGCATATTTCAACTCATACCGCATCGAAAACAATACTGTCTATGTACTTGCCGAAGATGAAGATAAAACATTTCTGAAATTCGGTGTTCGATGGGACAGTGAATGGGTAGTTGACAGTATTCGTGGAAATATACTTACCGGAACTTTCATAGATATTGAAACCGTTTCTGTCTCCGCGGGTACATTTGAGGACTGTCTGCATTTTGAGTTGAATCTTCCGCTCGGTGACATTTCGTATGAAAAGACAGACTTGTGGTTCGCGCGGGATATCGGACTTGTCAAGGCTGAGAAAGTCGTTGTGAGCATGGGCGAGGTGATGGAAACGGTGACTGATGTGCTGAAATCATTAGACAATAAGTAAAATCACTTTGCATTGAGAAAAAACCTATGAACAAACATTTCTTTATGCCGGTATTCGTTATTTTTCTCACTGTCATAATATTCCTTTCCTGCGAAAAAGAAAAGGAGAATACCATAGTAGGCCCCGAGGGGGATACCTATACGGTCTCAGGGAGAGTCCTAGGGGCACATGGTTATCCTTTATTGGGATATATTACATTTGCCATTATCGGGACAGATGTCGAGGAATCGACGATGACTGATTCACTCGGAGCCTACTCATTTGAAGGGCTCCCGGCAGGTGAGTATACAATAACACCCGCATTTGAAGGATATTTTTTCCCTTTGAGCACGGAAGTTATTATAATCGATTCTGATGTGACTGTTAATAATTTTTACAGTTGGCCTGGAGGCGAAAGTATAATTGTAGGAAAAATTCTTGATATTGATGCAAATCCCGTCAGTCAAGTGAATGTATTGGTAACTCAACAACCTTTTAATCCCAAAAGAGAGGGAAGTGGTTCTACAAACCAATATGGATTTTATTGGGCAAGCGGCAGTTTAATCAGAAACGAATCATATATGGTAGTACCGGATAAAAGTGGGTACAATTACACATTCAGTCCGGATACATCATACGTGACTCCAACCGAACTGTTCACAGAGGTTAACTTCATAGCCACATATTCCGGTAAACCGCTGCATTCAATCTCAGGAAGAATAGTCGACACTGACGGTAATGGTGTGAGTTCACTTCATATCTATTTAAATGCGGAAAATAATAAAGAATCACTTCATATATCAACTGACAAAGATGGCTTTTATACATTTCACGGGCTACAAAATGGTACATATATTTTAGGCTCAGGCGGCGAAATTGGTATCATCCATGTACACATAGATGTTTATGGTGTGGATGTTATAATGTCCGACCTGGTATTTTTGTATCGATACCCTACAAAGTATGTATTTTCAGGAAGTGTTTTTGATAACAGCGGTAATGGGATACCCGGTGTGAAGGTATTAATTCCCATAGTTGGTTATCTTGAAACCAATGAAGAGGGATACTACTCAACGAGCGAGGCAAATTATCATTTTCCTGTAGATGAGTTTGGCGTGTCCAAAAATATATCTTTTACCCCATCAAAAAATGGTTTTTCTTTCACACCGGACACAACATGGGTGACGGCAGAATGGCAGAAAGGCGTGGAATTTGCAGAACTTGTAGTACCCGACATTATTGGTTTCGACTGGGGAGTTTATAAAGCCGATGACTATTTCCCGCTCGGCACCGGCTCATCATGGATATACGAAAGAACTACCGATGGAGGAGAGCCATACGAACACTCTGTCAGCGTAACCGGCACCGAGGCTGTATACGGTATAACCTATTCACTAATGTCGTCCGGTTATCCGGGATACTACAGTTCATACCGCATCGAAAACAATACTGTCTATACACATTCTGAAAATGAGGAAAAAGAGTATCTGAGATTCGGAGTTGTAAAAGGCAGTGAATGGGTAATTGACAGTATTCGTGAAAATGTTTTTACCGGCACTTTCCTGGATATTGAAACCGTCGAGGTTCCCGCGGGTACATTCGAGGACTGCCTGCATTTTGAGGTGAACCTTCCGCTCGGTGATATTTCGTATGAAAAGACAGATTTATGGTTTGCACGAGATGTCGGCCTTGTCAGGGCTGAGAAAGTCGTTGTGAGCATGAGCGAAGTTATTGAGACGATAACTGATGCACTTAAAAATTATAAATAAACCGGATTAAGTTAATATGTAAGAAATGCAGATAGTCTAAGTGTGTCAAATCTGTGTCACTAATTTAAACCTTATAACATATATAACACTATGTGAGTAAACTAATGATTTAGGAAACATCGGCATTTAATCGAATATTAGTAATTTGCAGAACATCTAAAAATCCTTTCTGTGTGCTTGACATGCAGAAGCCCACTGGTTCAATTCCAGTATCGCCCAATCGCTTTTCGGATTAATATTTAAAATATTTCTTGACATTTAAATAAATTATAATATATATGTGTTAACAATACATATGTAAAATTTATTATAGGAGGTGTTTTTATCAATGAAGTCAATGTTAATATTTTTGCTTTTTCTACTAAATACTTTTGTTTCATCTGTCCGGGCAAATGATATTCAAGACTTATATCTTGACGAAGGGATTAATAAGGTTTCACTTTCAATTGTCAACTTTTCAAATTCTGATCTTTCAAATATAAGAGTGGAAGTTGATAAAACTAAAATCCCAAAATGGTTGGATATTCACATAATATCAGATAGAATCGATATCCCATATGGAGTAAAAAGTTATGAAAACATATTACTTATTTTAAATGTAAATAACGCCCCGTCGGGAACAGTCGCTGAATTCCCTTATAAATTGAGCGATAATAGCGGTAACAGCTGGAATTTCACAGCTACAATACATACAAGCTCAGATTTACCTATCAGTAGCGCGTTGCATGAAAATTTTCCAAATCCTTTCAATCCGATTACCACAATAAGCTATAAATTAAAAGAAAACAAGCATACTAAACTTGTTGTATACAATACTCTTGGCCAGCAGATATATACTCTTGTGGATGCACTTCAAGCTGCTGGAATGCATACCGTTCAGTGGGATGGTAAGAATAAAAATGGCCAGAAAGTTTCAAGCGGGATGTATTTTTACCGGCTAACCGCAGGATCTTTTGTACAAACAAAACGAATGATGCTGGTGGAATAATATATGTAAAAATTCAAAATATGAGGATTACACAATGAATGTGAAATATATGTGCTTTATATTTCTTTTAATTATCATTCCTTTTTCAAGTTTCGCCCTTGAAACATATAACTCGGTATATTGTGAGGAAAGAGCCCCTGTTATAATTGATGGTGAATTAGATGACTGGGGATTTGTAAATACTGTGCCGGCGAAAATTGAATGGGTTAGCAATATCGGTACTCCCGGATTACCGAGAGATGAAACGGATTTATCAGCTTCATTTCAATGTTTTTATGATTCTCACAACCTTTATATAGCTGTCATGGTAATTGATGACCATCTTGTGTTTGGCCAGGAAGTGTTCTCGAAAACAGGTTATGATGACGCTGTTGGGATCTTTTTTGATGGAGACATGAAAGAAACATCCAAAGAAGGGTTTGATGAGAATGACGGTCAAATTAGAGTTTCAGTTGATAATACCGGGAAAATTATTATTGATGGATGGGGTCCTCTTTACGGGCATTATCCATATTTTTGGGAATCTATCGGCGTAAGAGCTGCTCTTCAAGAAAATGACACCGGTTATAATGTTGAAATATCAATACCATATAAAATTTTAGGATGGACTGAGTGGATTCCAAATCGACGTATTGGAATGAATGCTCATGTATGGGATGACGATGATGGCGGTGATTATGAAAGTCTATTAGGTTGGGCCGTTGATCCAGACGACACCAGTCATTTATTTACATCTTGTTATAATCAGGTTGCTTTTACTAAATCTGTAGAAATACCTGATACATACAAATTTAAAAGTAATGAAGTTTCTGAAAACGGAACAAAGGAAATTGTTGCTGTAATCGGAAGCCCGGATCAGTCGCTGACCTTTAATGATGTTTTCTCAGTATTACACAAACTCTCGATTAGTGATTTTGACACTGCTGAAATGATGTTGAAATCTAAAAGCGATAAAAAATGGTCAAAATATATGCTGGGAATGGTTCAGTTTGATGCGGGCAAATATAATGAGAGCGCAGAAACTTTGAGCCAGCTTGCAAATGAATGTCCGGATAGAAATGTGGCGCTCTGGGCTCGCTTCCATCTTGGAAATACTTATAAAAATACCGGAGAATATGATAAAGCCCGAAATGAATATGAGGCATTAATATCAATAATAAATGAAGATTCAGGATCATTGCGAATAAAAAACCGGATATTGGAATTTATCTCTGAAACATATGAAGCTGAAGGAAAGTACCCCGAAGCTGTTATAGAACTTAGAAAGATATTGCAAGAAAAACCTGTTGATTGGGAATTTCAATATAATAAAACCCTTCATGCACTGGTAAGGATAGGCGCGTATGATGATGTTATAAATTACTGGGAAAAAGTAATTCAAAATACGAATGAAATTGAAAAACAGCTTGAGGCCAAAATTGAGATAGCACGTAATTGTTTTTACAAAGGAGATTATGATCGTGCCTCTCAAATAGCTCAAGAGCTTATTAATTCCGGTGTAGATTCAAAAACAACTTTTAAAGCACAAATGGTTCTTCTTTCAATAAGTAGAAAATCATCAAATTAATGAAGAAGATATTTATAGTAAAAAGACAGTTTACAAAATCAATTTTGATTTTATGTTTTTTATGCATAAATAGTGCTCATACTTATGGGACAGTTGATACGCTTTGCGGTCCTAAAAGCCTCCTGGCAATTTGTCAGTATTATGGTGTAAAGGCTACTCTTGAAGAAATTAGTGAATTATCCGATTATGATGAAGAATTCGGGACAAGCATGCTGGGTCTTTATAATGCAGCTTTAATAAAAGGATTGCCGGTTGTCCCGATGAACATGGAATTTGATCGGTTATGTGATATTAATGAGCATAGTATTGCTTTTGTAAAGGATAATCATTTCCTGGTATTTCATGGCTGTAAAGACGATTATGTAACGATTCAGGATCCTCCAGGCCCCCCTTTTACAGTAACAAAGAAAATTTTTAATAAAACCTGGAATGGTGAAATACTTGTTTTTTCCAGAACCTTGAAAAAACAAATGGGGCATAAGATTGCAAAAGCAACCGTACCACCAAAAGGACCAAATATCAAGTTTGCCAAGACATCTCATAATTTCGGTACGGTCAAAGAGGGAGAAAAACTTATATATACCTTTAATTTTAATAATATTGGAACAGAACATCTAAATGTTACAGCCCGTTCGTCATGCAGTTGCACAGCTGTCCTTTTATCAGATAAAATAATTTCTCCTGGTGGTTCCGGAAAAGTTAAAGTTGAATTCGACACTAATGGAAAGAAAGGAACAGCCAGCCAGGGCGCATATGTCAGGACAAATGATCCTGAAAATCCGATGGTGAAACTGACATTATCAGCAAATATAAAATCAACGGTAAAAACTGTTCCTGAAAGGCTCTGGCTTAATGAGATAGCCATAAGAGAAGAAATAAAACGTGAAATTCTTGTAATAGATTCCGGGGATAAAAATCTCAAGATTATAAATATTTTGACACCGGACGGAGTAACTGCAAAAATTCTGCCTGAGAAAAATCAATCCGATATACGGTCTATTCCTGTTCAGCTTATTATAAACAGCGGAAGTATACCCGGTAATTTTGAAAAAACAATTACAATTCTAACAAATAATATTAGCCGGCCTGAGATACTTGTCAAAATTGCTGGGAAAGTGCTTTCTGAAATAAAAGCATTTCCCCCCTCATTCTTTTTTGGAGAAATAAAACCTGACACAAAGGTTATGCGTGAAATTACTCTTTCCTCTACAAATGGAACAATATTTGAAATTGAGGATACTGTTTCCCCCTCAAAATATTTTTCTACAGTGATCGAACCAATAGAGGAAGGATTAAAATATAAATTAATCGCGGTTTTGCATAGTTCGGATAGTGGTATAACAATTCGTAATACCATCCCTGTCTATATCAGAGGAAACGATTCTCCTGTATTAGAAATTCCCCTCTATGCAAAAGTGGTTAATTCACAATAAAATCTTTTTATTTTCAATTATATCTCCCGCGTATTAAATATAAAATACGAATATCCAGGTAGTTACAAGCATTTTTATAAAATTTAAAAAAGATGTTGACAAAACACAAAACATGAATTAATTTAACATATGTTGTATAATAACAACACATGTTAAATATATTGCAGGCTTTTAATACATGCCCCATGAAAGAATTATCAATATAAGAATAAATCAACAATCAATATTTAATTCTAATTTATATATATAATTTTAAATAATTTAAAAGGTTGGATGTTTTGATGAAAGACCACACAAGAGCTTATAATGCTTATATTGTAGGTAGTTTGATAACAGGATTTTTTTCCTCTTCTATTTATGATTTAACTAATAAAAATAATTATTCAATGAGGGGGGAAGCTGACACAAGGGGTATACTCATTTACGCATATGAGAAAGGCTGTTATATTACTGGAAATTTAAATTCGGGAGGATATCTTTTTTATAATTATGATGGTAGTTATCATATTCGGCTAAATATTGATAATAATAAATTCGAGGGATCTGATTTTAGTTCAAATTGTGAATTTAAAGGGGAAGTTACTGACTACTTAATTTCTCTTTATGATTCCGCAGAAAACAGGTACTTTGAGTATAAGCTTGATCGAAAATACTCATTTAAAACATTATTACGGTTGGCAAAAGTTTGAATAGATTTTTATAAGACGAGTATCTGTTATTATAAAAAACCATATGATTTTTATTCTTTTCAGTTAGAGATAAACTTATGTATAAATTTAATTTTGATGATAGATTTTTTGGAAATATAAACCAAAACAAAAAAAATTATTTGAAATTAAAAATTGTTGATATATTAAAAGAACTTTCAGAAGAAGAACTGGGATATTTTTTAGATATTATAAAATATTCACAACGGACTCAAGATTATTAATAAATTTATTGACAAGCATCAACATTTGTATTACTATTACAATTGATTTGTTGTTATAAAATCTATTATAATAATTTACCCATTAAACATTGGAGCACTATATGAAACATGGTTATGCTGAACTTAGTAAGCTTGAATGGCAAATTATGAGAGTTTGCTGGGAAAATGAAAAAGTAAGCACCAGAAATGTCCTTGAGGAGATAAAGAAGGAAAGAAAAACAAACTATATGGTAATAAAGACAACATTGGATAGGCTCGTTGAAAAAGAATTCGTTGATAAAGAAAAATTTGGGCCCATATGGCTTTATTTCCCAAAAGAACCTCAAGACGCAACAACTTCAACCGCAATTACTGAATTTATTAAAACTGTTTTAGGAGACAAAATTGCTCCGATTTTATTACATATTGTTAATAAAAAGGAATATTACAAAGAATTGAGAGAATTAGATGTATTAAAAGATTTGGTTGATAATATCAAGGATGGAGATTAAATCATAGAAACTCTTGTTTATATTCTCCTTTATCTTGGGAAAATGATCTGGACACTCAGTTGGCAAGTGTCAATTGTTTGCATGATAATCTGGGCAGTCTCCCTTTTTGTAAAAGGCAAATCTCCCACTTTTCATTATTATTTGTGGTGTATTGTGCTTCTCAGATTATTATTTCCAATTACTATCCATTCTCCAACAGGAACAACCCCGTTTTTTAGAAATGAAGTTGATAGTAAGCTGGAATTTACCGTCACTGGACTTCAAAGTTCTGAATCGGTTCAAAGTATAATATCTCTTTTAACTTCATCCGACGCATCAAATGAAGAAACTCGTGATAAAGTTCATGTTTCAAATTTAAATATATATCATATAATTGCCCTTCTTTGGTTTTTATTAGTACTACTTTTCTGGGTACTCGTATTGGCAAGATCTATGTTTACTCATTATCAAACAAAGATATGCACTAAAGTTAAAAAAAACAGATCTTTTAAAGATTCTGAAACGTAAATGTAATGATTTTAATGTTAAACGAGAGGTCGGCCTTTATTATTTGAATGAAGAAGTTTCCCATACACCTTTTATTACGGGTATATTCAAACCTAAAATATTCCTTCCCAGATTTATTATTGAAACATGGAATGCGAAAGAAATTGAACCGGTTTTAATGCATGAGTTAGCTCATATCAAACGAAATGACCTCCTGGTGAATTGGATTCAAATAATTATTCAATCGTTATTCTTCTTTCATCCTATGGTCTGGTATGCCAATTCGAGGATTCGCGAGGCAAGAGAGGAAGTTTGTGATGATATCGCAATTCATTGGGCAAACAATCAACGTCGCCAATATTCTCAAAGTATTTTACAAATCATAGAAGGAATAATCACTGAAAAAACATTCAGTTTTGTTGATGCCGGTTTTTCAGAAGGAAAAGAATCTCTCGCGAAACGATTAATCAGGATAGCAAGAGGGGATTACAAGTTTTATAAACCAATGAATTTAATGTCATATATAATTCTGGTTTTTATTACGGTTTTCAGTTTTTCATTAGCGTGCGAACACTCTCCTGATACTATTATTGGAAACGAGGTAATTTCTGATGAATCCGTAAAAAAAGAACCGATACATATTTCTATCCCTATCAAACAGGAACGGGTAATAATAGAGGTGGTTGAGAATGGAAAATATAAAGTTGATAATGTTGCTGCAACTTCCTCGGATTTAAACGATGTTTTCAAACAAACAATGGAAAAAAGCAATAAAAAGGATATAACTATTTTCGTTAAGAATGAAACAACCAAAGCTGAAATTAATTATATCCTTGACACAGCTTATGGCCTCGGCGCGAAACATATTTTAATAAAAACAAAAACTGAAAGTTCTCAATAAACAGGAGGGTTAATAAATCGATGTACAAAATATATATATCAATATGTTGTATTGTCGGACTATTAACAATTGTGCCGTTTCTTTCTATGCAGGAAGAAAGTCAAAGACTCATTGGTAATGCTTTTGCAGACAAAATCCATTCCGCAGACGGAAATTTCAGAAACAAGAGTACGTTGGATACGGAACATTTATCTGTCAATATCTTATCTATCAGGGAAATGGCTTCTTTCGTTGGAGGCTGTAGTGGTGGAACCTGTGATGAGTATCTTCATATTTGTTCCTCGCAGTGCGAACATCTCTCTGCTGAACAGTGTGATGGGGTTTCCGGCAGTTGTGTAAACGATGGGCATTCACCAGTATGCAGGTGTGATGGAGATTATGATTATATACAAGGTTGTGATTAATATACATAGATACCCCAATATAATATTTTCAAGAGGAATACTTGAATGTTTATAACAAATAAAAAACTACAGAAATTATTGCTTATCATTCTTTTTCAAATCTGTTCTTTATCAGTACATGCTGAATCAGATTTAGAAACAATAATTACCGGCGCAGACCTTGGGGATAATCTTGTTACAAGCGGCCGGGGAAATTTGATTTTCGAATATGTACGTGTCGATTCATTGAGTTTAAAAGCCCGGAGTAATGACGAGGAGCATTTATTGAGCTTGTCCGAAGGAGTTGAAACTGTATTTCACAACCGGGAATACATTAAACTGAATTTTGCTTTCGATAATGTCAAAATAAAATGTGAGGAAATATCGGCAAAAATATTGCCGTCAGGCAGGTTATATGATACGAACTGGCAGTGGGCTTATAACGGTGAAAAACTCGATCTTCTCCGACTCGATGGATTGGGCGAGGGTGGCCTTATTAAACCTTACGGGTCGGTTAGAACCGAAAATATTATCCCTGTCAGAAGATTTAATCCCGGATATAACGGTCTGTACATTTTTGGCACACCTGTCGGCACATTTCTTCGCGGTTCTCTTGACGGTAAAGAAGTAAAGGATATACAGGTAATCGGCGAGGAAATGCAGGATGATATACTCTGCGATATTATTAGAGGGTATGTATCAGAGACCGGTGATACAATTACAATTTGGCTTGCCCCGGGCTTAATGTATCGTCCAAAACATATTGAGATGACCTCTTCAATTGAAAAAACAGTTGTACATAACACTTTCAAAGAGTACCCTGGGAGTATCTGGTTCCCGGCTCATATAATAAAAGAAGAATATTATTACGATGATGAAACAGGTAAAGAAACGCTTCATAAGCAAGAGACTCTTACAGTACAAGATGGTTATAAACTGAATATCAAATTACCGGATGCTCTATTTGAGGTCAAATTTCCACTTGGGATGATGGTATATGACTATAGAACGGGTGAGAGGAAAGAGATTAAATGAATCAAGTCTTTCGTTTTTCTATTTGTTCGGGTACCTCCTCGTAAGATATTTAGACCTTCCCCTGCTAAATATCTTACGGGGATGATAATTCTACGCTGATTCTCCTGATGATTAACAATAAGATTACTTTTTGTATCAGTTTGACAGTCAGGGGGTCGCAGCTTTTCTGCTGCCCACCGCGAGTTCGATCCTCACTAGCTCCTTCAGAAAAAGCAGTTGATTCAAAGAAAATTTACATTAAATTAGTACCGGATGTTATACGGAAACCATATAAACTATAGTTATGTGCAAGAACCTAATGCAAAGGAGATTCGGCAAAATGTCATTTAATCCAAAACCAGAATATATAACAGTTTCTTCTGATATCAATATCAAGGATTTCTTTGACTATGGGGAGATGTATGTGACCAGACCACCATATCAACGAAAATCAGTCTGGTCGAAAAAGAAAAAGCAGTCACTTATGGATAGTCTCTTCCGTCGCTACTATATTCCCAAACTCGTAATACGCGAAGTCAGACTCTCCGACACACAAACATTAAATGAAATTATTGATGGTCAGCAGCGTATCACAACCGTTCAAGAATTTTTTGATAACCAATACCCATTACCAAATTCCCTTTATGATTTAGATAAAAAACTTCCAGGGTTATTTTACAAAGATTTGGATGTTGATATAAGAATGTTTATTGATCGGTCACTAAAATATCAAGCAGACATCATAAAAGACATTGACAAGCCAAACGATATAAATCATCAAATCATAGCTACTGAAATATTCTGGAGATTACAACAAGGTGAATCCCTGAATTATATGGAAGTTGCTCACGCACAATTATCAAGTCTTACAAGGAATTTTATTGTTAAGTATGCTGACGATCAGACTTTCAATTATAAAGACTATAAACCAATAGATAATAATCCTGATAAAAAACCATTTTTCTCACTATTAAGCGTAGATAACATACGAATGAAACATCTACAGTTTATGGCTCGGTTCATCATGATCGAACGTGGCAAAGGGTACGCGGACTTGAGTGATAGAAAGATTGAGGAGTTTATCGAAAATTCCAAACAAGATGATGGTATTGGCAATCTTAACTTTGAAAATGAACCAGAGGCAATAGCCACTCTGAGAACACTAAAGATTTTCTATGAAATATTCAAAGATGATCCTATGCTGGATTCTTCATCTGGCATTAAAGAATTGTCGATAGAGTATTTTATTATTTCCGTCTATTTGCTCATCAGACATTTACATAACTATTATGTTATTGATGACGGCACTAAAACAAATATCCGAGAATTTATTTATAGTTTTCACACTCGCTGGAAAACATATGATGAATCAACAGACACTGACTTACTAACCTTTAGCAACAGAAGGCAACAGGGAGAAAAAGATTTAGAAGCAAGAGATATAATTTTGCGTCAGATATTTTTTATGTATCTGAAAGATAACAACAAAGAACTCATTGTAAAAGACGAAAAAAGAGCATTTTCAGAACTTGAAAGAATTATCATATACCGAAATGGAAAAGGATTTTGCCAGCAATGTTTGAAAGATGAAAAACCTGAAAATGAAGCAAAAGTAAGTTGGTCAGATTATCAAGCCGACCATGTAATACCTCATGCTAAAGGTGGAAAAACAGTTCTTGAAAATGCTGAATTATTGTGTAGCTACCACAATCAATCTAAAGGTGCTTCAATTAATGAAAGCGCATAACAAGGTACTGCAACTGGACAAAATATAGCTGCGTTCGTTCCTCACTACGCTTCATTTTGCCGGTGAGCTTGGTCGTTATACGTATTAATTCATTTTTTTAATGTACAGTTGAATGGTTCGAAAGATGTTCATTTTGCCAAACAATTAATAACATGAGCTTACTCACCTCTATAATATTCCCCAGTGTCAGTAAAGCGATCACTGAAACCCTACCTTAAAAGGGGATAATCATTATGCCAAGAGCTGGAAAATCATTTGAAAAACTTGTTTCTATAATTGAGACATCATTAGCAGATAGCAAAAATACCACTGTCTATTCACCAAAATATTTACCTGATAAAACTACCGGTGTTTTACGAGAATTTGATGTTGTTATTACAATCGTACAAGAGCATCATACTATACTGGTGGGAATTGAATGCAGAGATCGTAAAAGCGCTGTAGATGTTTCTCTAATAGAATCATTTTTAACAAAGTGTCAAGATACAGGGATTCATCACAGTATCATTGTCTCCTCTTCTGGTTTTACAAAGCCTGCTCGCATTAAAGCAAATCAAAAAGGAATTCGCTGTTTAGATATTGAAGAAGCAGCCAGTTTTGACTGGCTTTTAACAACTGGGGTACATTTATTTAATAAAAAATTATTAGGAACTAATTGGGGATTTTTTCTAGAAAGCGACGAGATCATAGATTTATCAAGTTTTGAAATCTTAGATAGAGATGGTAAAGCAATTGATAAATCTTTCTTAACGTTGAAATCACTCGAACAAATGAATCTTCTTCTACCATCTCCTTCCATGCCTCTCGAGGAAGATATATTGAGAGTTAAATTTGATGCTCACGATTTAATCATAAGAAATCTAAAAACTGGCGAACAAGAAAATTGTACATATGCGATTGCCGAAATTCACTATTCTGTTGTTGAGGAAATTGTTCCCTTTACTTTTGTTAAATATATAGATAAAAGCGATGATCAGGCTATTTCTGACGCTGCTGTTGCCAAGTTAAATTTTGGTGGATTTTCGGGTGAGTTGGTTATTGTCCATAATGAAGATAAAGGTGGGAAAATATATTATGTTCCTCGAAAAGAAAAGTAAACACTCTTATTGATCAAACATGACTTATTTTCGAATCTGTAGTTTAATGGTTCGCAAAACGTTCACTCTGCTCCATAATATTTACTTATATATTGAATTTTAGGGAATGAATTTGATATGGGAAATATCGGCTGATAACTAAATGAAAGGAAAAAGAAATGGAAAATGATCTTTTAATTGCTCAACTTACCAATGTTACTAACCATCGTATTGACGAACATCAAACTTGGGTAAATGCTTTTTATTTTTCTTTGACAACTAATGCTCTCTTATTAATTGCATTACTATCCTTAGATAATTCCCCATCAATACTTCCTGTTATCTGTCTCGTCTCAGTTATAGGTATTTTGATCACATTTCTTTTGATAATAGTCCAGACACGAGCCAGATTGAGCATGGAAGCATATGAGAACCTTAGGGAAAAATTAGAAGTGAAATTGGATTTAAATGAGTTTTCTGTTACTACGGCAATAGCTTCTCGTCCTTCTTCACGTATACCGAAGGCGAGACCTTATATGGAAAGAGCCAACTATTTTATTACATTGTTATGGTTTGTACTATTTATATATTATTTAGTAGGTTAATAAATAACCGATAAATTGCATTCCCTTCATCTGTTGCAATATCCTGAAAATTGAATAACTTTTTTATGCCTAAACTCACGCTAAATATTAATCAGAATGTAATTATAACAACTTTATATAATTTGAAATAGTTCGCAAATCGTTCAATTTGCTCCACCAAAATAAGATTTTGACAATGAAGGACTTGCTTGGCGATGCGAATCCTTCATTTTTTTGCCCCAAAACGGATTGTGACTATTTTTTATATTACAAATCCGGCATTTTGAATCCTTTCCGCTCTATACCCCCTTCATGCAAAATTTTTCATCTTACAGAAGCTCGATGCCCAGATTTTTTGCCAGTCCCTCAATATAACGTTTGGCAATCGGATATTCTTCCATTTTCATGTGCTCGACAAGAAGAACACGCGGATGATTCAGACGGCTCATACCTGTTAGATGAGTTTCATAGTCCATTACTCCCTGTCCAACAGGAACCTCGACAAATGAAGGATGAAGCTTGTTCTCCTGTATGATGTCCTTTGCGTGACAGATGGCAGCGTCCTCGCCGATGAGATCGTAACAAGCCTTAATGTATTCGGACATGCGATAGTGGAATGCCTGATTTGTCATGTTTGCCGGATCGAGACATATCTTCACCCTTTCCGAACCGACATCGTCAATAAACCTGCGGCATGCCCAGGGATTGTTGAGCTGTACCATGTCGTTAGGTTCGAACGCGATAACTGTTTTTAGTCCGGCAGTATCGTCGATGACTTTTTTGACCTCGCGTACGCTCATTTTCCAGGTTTCTATGGTCCAGTTCTCGGGGTGAGGGTGCACAGCTCCCGGAGCACGGCTTCCCACGTGACCGGTCACCACGGGGCAGCCTACTCGTTCAGCGGTTTCCATCTGGTTGATGAGCCATTTATGCATCCTTTTTCGTTCAGCCATATCGGGATGAATCATATTGCAGATGCTGTGCATATCAACGAATCGCACATCGTATTTTTTAAGTGCGGTTTTCAGACCTGAAACAAGCGTGTCCGAAGCTTCTGTCCAACGATTCCTGCTTCCGTATCCACCACCGACACCGGCGGCGGAATATCCCTTGTCGCGTACAACCTTGACAACAGCGTCTATATTTCCGTCTTCCGGCACATCCAGTCTGTAACCGCTGCATGCCAGTCTGATGGGTGTTGTTCCGGGAGTTAGGTCCCGTTCGAGGTCGGGCGGGGGACTCCATGGCATGAGGAAATCGGGATATGCCCATTTTTTCGGTGATGTTGCCTCAGCGTTTTTTATGCCCGGTGAAAAAAACATAGAAGATGATGCCGCGGCTGCAAGCAGTGCCTTGCGGCGAGTAATTTTTGCCATTGTATTTTCCTTTCTGTTTGATCTTTCACAATAATTCTTTCTGTACAGAAATATTACTTTTTCAGAGTCATCAGACAAGACTTATTTTGCATATAACGCTTATTAAGTCAGCTCCGCAAAGCTTCTTGAATCCCCCGAAGAGGAGCTTATTCATGTAATTTTCGATTTTATTACTGCCTACATTTATTCTCTTTTCCCGAAATATACATTGTCAGAAGTTGCTTTTCCCAATACATCGCATGATAGCGTTTTGAATTTTTATAGTCAACAAAATTAGCTGGTTCTTCTCAAATATCATCCGGAGATTACCATATTCGGAAGTGCAGGGATTATTTCAGGTAGAATAATTATGAAAAAATGCTTGAATCAAGAAAAGAAATCGATATGTTTCATCTACAGCTTAACGAAAATCCGATTAAAAGTCATATTTTATTTTGATATGTGGAGTATCGGATATAATGATCTGCGAGTCAGAGAAAAAAATAATATATCTTTCTTTTATCCTCTCTGTTATTATTCATGGGGCTTTTGCTGTTATCTTTCTATTTGTAAGATTTGAAAGTAAGAAGACACAGTCTCAATTACAGGAAATGGAAATGTATTTTGTGAGTAAAAATGATAATAAACCAGTCTCAGAATCAGAGGTCATAAAGACACCATTACTTCCAGAATTCTCCCCTCAAGAAGTTAAAACAGAAGAATTACAAATCCCTGAAACAAAAGAACTGCAAGAGTTATCTGCTCCCCCTAAACCTGACCCTATTGACTATCCCGTTGTTAAAAGTTCTGACGGGACTTTGCTCATGCAGACAGAAAAACCAAAGAAATTTACACCTATTGCAAGCGGCAAACCTTTACCTTCTGTTCCTCAATCCGGTTCTACCGAGATCCGGGATCCCTGGAAAGATATTCTTTACGGTTCTCCGACACGCCCTCAAAAAAGTGATTCTGCGGAAGAAAAAGCATCCGAGGTTCCGCCCCAGAAAGTAAAAGATGAAAGGAGAAAATTCCGTGCTGAAATAATGGGTGTTAAGACGGGAGGACCGTTAATTTTGCTGCCGGCCGGAATACACTTTACCAAAAGCATAAAATGGAAAGTTCAAGACTTTTTTTTCAAACGTAATATGGAAAAATTATGGGACAGCCATTTTGCTGTCATCACAGAAAAGGACATAAAGTTTTTGATTCTTCTCTGGAGAGACATTCTGCTCGATCCTCAAAAAATGTCCCGGCATGACCGGTTATTTATTGCAGAAAGCCAGTCTGAGAAAATTCAAACAAATAAATCGTATCTTAAAAATATGTGTAAACTTGGACTGGTGACATCTTTAATGGTCTCCGAACGGATTGTTTACAGAGCAAATATTTCCAGGGGGGAGTTTATCCGGGCTTTAAGCTCCGGACTGGAATCCGTAAATAGTAATCCAAAAAATGAGAAAATTCTCGGCTATATTGATCTTATAATGAAGTGCTATGATTTTGAAAGAGGATGTATTGTCATTCCCCAGTGATATTATCAGGATTTTTCAAGAAGACCGGAAAGAACTCTAATAAGAGGGAACTACAATGGAAAACAGAAAGCATGTCATAGACAAGGGCGCAGATTTCATCTGTGTGGGGATGTACGATTTTCAGATCGTGGACGATGTCAACATCGCTCTGGGTGTGCGGGGAGGAGAATTGGAACGAAAGAGGCCGTGGTTTGCCTGATATACGTAGCCAGAACCAATTTGTCAGTATGAGATAAAATGTATCATCCCGATAATGAGCACCTTATAAAAAAACAACAAGAAAAAAGTGGATATCTTATTATATTCCAAAAAGTAACATTTAAGAGAAGGGGGGGGTGCAGTAATTAACGGCATCTTATTTATAAACAATACTAATAATACATTATCCGTATGTATTTTTAACACTACACACATTTCATATGGAGTTGAGTCATGAAAAGGATTAGTTCGAGCTTGCTCACTTTTACCATTATGGGCATTATTTTCGCCAGCATGTGTTATGGCCAGGTTATGGTGGGAAAGACTTACTACAATTCAGGCAGGGGGGATTATAGTCCCGAGAAAGACTTTCCGGGAAAAATCAGAAACTGTCTGGGATTAATTCAAAAATCATTGCAGGACGCCGGCATGGATATGGAAAACGTGGTTACATCCTACTGTTACCTCGAAAACCCGGAACTATATCCTGAATTTAACAAAGTATACGGGGAATTTTTCCCGAATAATCCGCCTACACGTACCACGCTTGGTGTGCCCGATGTCCCCGGTGCTTCACAACTTGAGATTACCTGTATCGCCTACAGCGATCTCTCCGAAATGAAAGTAATCGGCACCCCTCCCGCCGGTTTTCCATTCAGCCCGGGAATTCTTGCGGGAACGACCCTCTACATTTCAGGTAAAGGCGAC
>JABHYP010000367.1 GCA_018656855.1 Candidatus Latescibacterota bacterium
GCTGTATCAGGTACTAAAGGAGGTGTCGCTCGATCCAGAGATAGAGTCGTCAACAATGGGTGAATACTACGACGAATGGCCTCCGATGGAGGTGGTCTCGTTACCGGAGGGTTCATGGGGAAAGGGCGGATTCCACTGGATCTGGCTTAACGACCTTACACGCTGGACATGGAAGCATGTTTACGAAGCCGAACAGCTCATGCAGGAAGCCTCCCGGAAGTTCGGCGACAGGAATGATGAACCGGTTAGATCGCTGTTGAAACTTCTGGCGCGGGAACTTGTGCTGCTCGAAAGCTCCGACTGGCAGTTCCTCATCAGCACATGGGCGGCGCGAGATTATGCGGAGATGCGCTTCTCCAACCATTATTCCGATTTCCAGAAAGTTCTCGACCTGCTCAACAAGGCTGCATCCGGCGAACAGCTCACCGTCGAAGAAGAGGAATTGGTGAAAGATATTAGCGACCGTGACAAGCTGTTCGAGCATATTGAGCCGAAATGGTGGGCGAAAGTGGAGAATGAATAAGGTTATATGCTTATCAAGTTAAACTTCCTGCTCCCCGGACTCTGTCCCCTCTCAAATATTAGGGAGGGGGCAGGGGGTAAGTTATGAAATTATACTCGCATAAGATTATTTACCCTTAACCATTTATGAATTCCCCGAAAAGCTTTTTAAACAAAGAAATAATACTGTGTTGTGATTTTCTCCATTTTTTTTGTTCTTAATAAAAAAACTTTCTTTGCCTGATTTCATCTCTTGCTTTTCTCGTCAAACACAATATATTGTATCAAGCGGCTCTGCTTCCACACTATAATCTGCTTTTTTTAAGAAATTCAATCAAAACATATAGATACGGATTATCATAATGGATAATACTTGCGGATTCGTCCATCTTCACAACCATACAATGTACTCCCTGCTTGATGGCGCTATCAAACCTGATGATCTCATCGCATATGCGAAGAAATGGAATATGGGCGCAATTGCTGTCACCGACCACGGCAATATGTTCGGTGCGGTTGAATTTTATCTTAAAGCCCAAAAAGCCGGTATCAAACCCATAATCGGTTCCGAAATATATGTGGCTATCGAGGGCATGAGTGTCAAACGGGCTGCCCGCAGCAACAATGACGGCGCCAATCACCTTGTGCTCCTTGCCTCAACCGATCAGGGATACCGCAACCTGATGAAAATTGTATCCATAGGCTATCTTGAGGGTTTTTACTATAGGCCGCGTGTCGACAAGGACGTTCTCAGAGAATACGCTGACGGCCTTATTGCCATGAGCGCCTGTCTCGGCGGTGAAATACCCGAACTTATCAACCAGGGCTATCCTGACCTGGCGGAGCAGGCCGCACTGGAATACGTCGACATTTTCGGCGAGGGTAATTTCTTTCTCGAGATCCAGGATCACGGTCTTGACGAAGAAAAAAAACCCTTTGCCGGCGTCGCGGAACTTTCCCGGAAAACCGGCATCCCCCTCATAGCTACAAACGACGCACACTATTTAAAGTCCGAACATGCCGACTCCCACGAGGTTTTGCTCTGTATATCAACCGGCAAAACCCTCGATGATAAAAACCGAATGTCGATGTCAACCGATCAGTTGTATCTCAAATCTCCTGATGAGATGAAAGCTCTCTTCTCCGATCATCCGGAAGCGCTGGAAAATACAGTCCGTATCGCCGAGCGCTGCAACGTCGAGATAAATACCGAGATGTTCCACACCGTGCGTTTTGAAGTCCCCCTTGATTTTGAGGGAAATACTGATGATTACCTTGCTCATATTTCCGAAATCGGCCTCCGTGAACGCTACGGGGAAGATGCCGAAAAACACCGTGAGCGCATGGAATACGAACTCGGCGTAATCAAAAAAATGGGGTTTTCAGACTATTTCCTCGCCATTTACGACTGTACAAGAGAGGCGCGCGAAATGAACATACCTGTCGGACCGGCACGCGGTTCCGCAGGAGGTTCGATCATTGCTTACGCTATAGGTATTACGAATCTTGATCCTATCGCCTACGGTCTCATCTTCGAACGCTTTCTCAATCCTGAGCGCATCAGCATGCCCGATTTTGATGTCGATTACGCCGACAGAGACCGCGGACGAATGATAGAATATGTGAAGAAAAAATACGGCGAGGACCACGTATGCCAGATAATTACATTCGGGAAAATGAAAGCACGCCTTGTGATAAGGGATGTCGGCCGTGTTCTCAACATGCCGTATTCCGACGTGGATGCAATCGCCAAACTTATCCCCACCGACCTAAATATAACTCTCGACAAGGCTTTTCAGTTCGTACCTGAACTACGGGAACTTGAAAAAAAAGACGACATTCACAGAGAGCTTTTTCGCCACGCCCGCACACTTGAGGGACTCAACCGCCATGCCGGCACACATGCCGCCGGCGTGATTATCACACCGAGACCCTGCACCGAGTTCTTCCCGCTCTATAAGCCGACGAACGAGGATATAACCAGCCAGTATTCGATGGAGTTCGTGGAGAAAATCGGCTGCCTGAAGGTCGATTTTCTTGGTCTGCGGAATCTTACTGTCATAAAAGATACAGTTGATATTATCAACGCAGGTGATAATTCCGTAGATATAGACGGTATCCCGCTCGACGACCCGAAAGTCTATGAATTGATGGGTAAAGGCGAAACTACGGGTGTTTTTCAGTTTGAAAGCTCCGGGATGCGCGATTACCTGCGGAAACTCAAGCCCACCTGTATGGAAGATTTAATCGCCATGAATGCCCTTTACCGTCCCGGACCTCTCGGCTCCAACATGGTCGATGATTTTATCGATCGAAAACACGGGCGCAAAAAAATCACATATCTCCATCCGACCCTTGAACCTATTCTCCGTGAAACATACGGTGTTATTGTCTATCAGGAACAGGTCATGAAGATCGCCAATGTCATGGCGGGATTCACCCTCGGCGCTGCAGATCAACTCAGAAGAGCCATGGGCAAGAAAAAAGTCGAAGAAATGACGCAAATGAAACACCAGTTTATCGAAGGGGCGCGCGCAAAAGACATCCCTGCAAACACCTCAAACGAGGTTTTCGATCTCATGGCGCATTTCGCCGGGTATGGATTCAACAAATCTCATTCCGCTGGTTATGCAATTCTTGCGTATCAGACAGCATGGCTGAAAGCAAATTATCCATCTGAATTCATGGCGGCGAATCTCACATCCGAAAGGGAAAACTCCGACCGTATAGTCATCTTAATAGAAGAATGTAAACGCGCGGGAATAACAGTACTCTCTCCCGATATCAACAGTTCTCTTGCTGAATTTACTGTTGAAAACACAAATGTCCGGTTCGGGCTCTGCGGAATAAAAAATGTCGGCCGTGCAGGAATAGAAGCCCTTATCGATGCCCGAAAGGAAAATGGGCCTTTCAGGGATATTTACGATTTCTGCTCGAACATTGAACTGAAATCCCTGAAAACCCGAATGATAGAATCGCTCATTATGGCTGGCGCTATGGATTGTTTCGGAGTTCACCGGTTACGCCTTATCGCAGGTATTGAGCAGGCGGTAGAATTCGCACAGGCAGTCCAGCGCGAACGTGAAATGGGACAGATGAACCTTTTCGGAGAATCAATCGTCGACAGCGTCGGCAGCGACACTCCACCATTGCCCGATGTTAAGCCCTGGGGAAAGATGGAACTTCTCGCGAAGGAAAAAGAAGTGCTCGGCTTCTGGTTTTCCGGACACCCTCTTGAAGACTACATGGACGAAATGAAAGCCTTTTCAACTTCTTTCAACCAGCTCTTTACAAAAAGAAAAGGATCGACTGTCACCGTGGGAGGCGTTATCACCTCTGTAACCCGTAAAACGAGCAAAAAGGATAACAAACCGTACATTGTACTCAAGATTGAAGACCTCGTAGGTTCAGGCGAAGTACTCCTGACAAAAGACGCCTATGAAAACTACAAGGATACGGTAAGCGAAGATTCACTGGTTCTGGCTGAATGTTCCATATCAAAAAAAGACAACGGTAATGGCAACCAGCCCGGTCTTTTTGCCAATTCTTTAGAACCACTTGAAACTGCACGGGAAAAGAGAACACGTTCTGTGAACATAAAACTGTCTGTCGATGAAACAGAACTGCCGAACCTGGATACCGTGAAAAAAATCTGCGAGAATCATCCGGGCAAAATCCCTCTCCGAATCAAGCTTAAAACAGCAACAGCGGGAACATTTCTTGTGAAAACAGGGCTTTATAAAGTGTCTTCCGAAGCCTCTTTTATCGATGAATTGAGATCTCTGCTCGGTAGTGAAAATGCGTGGATAAGCTGAACGATTCAAAATATAAATTAACAGAATATTAATAAAACTATATTAGCCACTCCCGGAAATTGATTGGCGCTTGCGAGGGCTTTTACTAATCTTCAATCTCATCGTCCTGCGGCAGTTCTTCATCATTCTCAAGTTCCGCAAGGGGAAGCTTACGCTGCGTTCGAATTTCCTCAATTTCATCGAGAGGGCGTTCGAGCTGACGTCGGCGTGTTGTGGTGAGTTTTTCGTACTCTGTATGTGTTGTTGTAATGTGTCTTCCCAGTTTTTCAAGGCTGTCACAAAACATTTTCCACTGTTTTTTAAAACTACCCAAAAGCGACAGTATCCTGTTAGATGTCTGTTCAAGGGCAAAATTATCCACGGCAGCCCTTATAACCGCAAGGATAGCAAATAGGGTGAGCGGGGAGCAAATGATGACATGTTTTTGTATGCCATCGTCTACAATTGTACTTTCCTGTTCCTGTATGAAAGAATAAATACTCTCGTTCGGGATGAACAGAAGCACGTAATCCACTGTATTCTGTTCAGGATTGATGTAATCTCTCGAAGTAACTTCCTTGATTCTACTTTTAACATCACCGAGGAATTTTTTTCTGAAATTCTCCTTCTCTGAATCAGATTCCGCTTCAATATATTTAATGTAATTATCATAAGGGAATTTGACATCCATATTCAGCACAAGGCTGCGTGGAAGCAAAAATGTAAAGTCCGGTTTTTCTCCCGAACCCTCAATCTTTTTCTGCTTCACATAATTCACGTTTTCAATAAAACCGGCAAGCCTGAGAACATCCTCGGTCATGCGCTCGCCCCACTGGCCGCGTGTTTTTGAACTGGCAAGAGCTTCGCGGAGAGTGCTGGTAGCCTGAGTCAGTTCCCTCGTCCGCCTGCTTGCCTCTTCAACCTGACTGGACAGTTCGCCAAACTTTTTCCCTCTGTCCTTTTCGAGTTCATTCACCAGTTTGGAAACTTTTGCAAGCTCGGTTGTCATACTTTCTAGCTGTTTGTCTATAAGTCCTTTTTTCGAATCGAGTTCATGTCCATGCTGCTTCTTTTCGGAATCGAACCGCTCCTTAGCTACCATAAAAAAATGCTCGAGCGCTTCTCTTGACACATCGCTAAACCGGGCTTTTACGCTTTCAATTACACTTTCTTTCTCTCTTATTAAAAAAAACTTTGTCAAAACGAAAGCGGTGACAAGACCAATAATAAATCCTGCAATGAGCGCAACGGTTATCGATGCTGTTTCCATACTGGTTTCTCCGGTTATACTTTATATTTTTAACGACTCTGAAAAAACATCACGTAACGAGTTTGTTCGAAAATTACGGGGCCGGTAATATTGAATAGTAGTTGAGGACAATCTCTTTGTCAATAAATTTCGCTCCATTCCACTTGCAAAATTTTTGTATCGTTATTATTTTTTCAACAGCACATTTCAAGTAATCAATATTCTGACCACGAATATACACCTGGATTCACCTGGAGGATACCTCCGATTAAGGAAAAAAACTACATCGGTGTCACATTCAAGTGCTGCAACGTCTATTCAAGGATTTACCTAAACAGTGAAGGAACCGCTTTCGAGGGCATGTGCCCAAAGTGTTACAGAAAACGTGTCGTCGTTCATATCGTTGAAAAAGGCGGAACATCATCGCGTTTTTTCGAGGTTGAATAAATTTTACAAAATCCTGTCTCTCAAATGCTTTCTTCAATACAATTTTGAGAAAACCGATAGCGGTTAGTTGAAAAACTTGACTTTAAAAGGATAATTTAACTATATTATGCAATCTTAACCTTTTTTATATAATACGCTGCAATGAAATAAATGTGAGGAAAAAATAATGAAAAGAACATTTCAGCCGTCAAACCGCAAAAAAGTCAATAAGCACGGTTTCAGACATAGAATGTCTACAAAAAGCGGGCGGGCGATAATAGCCCGGAGAAGAAGAAAAGGCAGGGCGATTCTCTCTTCTTCGGAGCGGTAAAACAGCATGCGCTTCAGCGTGAACAATAAGGCGGCAAAAAAAGTCATCGCTGATGGCCGAACCCTGCGGAAATCCTCTGTCAACGTAAAATATCTTGATGGCAGCGAATACAGGTATTCCGCCGTACTTTCAAGAAAACAGGGTTCCGCTGTACAAAGAAACAAAGTTAAGCGCGCTATCAGGGAAATCATGAGATTAAATGAAGAGAGCTATCCGCCGGGCTTTTACATCATCTTTATCAAGGGACAGTGTAAAGATTTCAACCGCAGCCGGGCAAAGAACGACCTGGATACAATTTCAACAAATATTCCAAGTGGTAGAACTTCGTAGTTTCTTCCATCACACAAATCCATGTGTATTATCTCTTATGAACCTGAAAAAAGTTGCTGCACCTGTAAAGATTACGTTTATCGGCTTTATTAAAATCTACCAGAAGATTCTTTCTCCCTTACTGGGTGGACAATGTAGATTTTTCCCTTCCTGTTCCGAATATGCGATCATGGCCATTAATAAAGATGGTGTTATAAAAGGAACTGTTAAATCGGTCTGGCGCATCCTTAAATGCAACCCGTTACATAAAGGCGGTATTGATTACCCTTAAACGATATGGATAAAAATTTTGTAATTGCAATCCTTTTGATGACACTGATTATCATCGCCTTCTCTTCTCCTCAATACCAGAAACGGTTCGGGAAAAAACTCCCCGAAAAACCCGCTGTGGAACAGACTGAATCCGGCAGCAGGAGAAATGCTCTGGATGACCGGGCACGGGTACGTCCTGAAAGGATTGACCGCCCCATTCCGGTCACTGCACCGCAGGTTCAGGCGGATACTCTACGATCAACGCTCTCTGAGGAAACAATATTTCAGGTCAATGTCCCATCTTCCGAAGAAGATTTTTCTCTCGAAAATGAGACCGTGCAAATAATCTTTTCCCCAAGAGGGTGTGTTATAACAAACGCAGTACTGAAAAATTTTACCGCAAAAGGCTCCGGTAGCACCGTTCAGCTCGTAACAGAAGGCGAATCATGGTATGACGGATTTATCAGGGACGGCGAGCTGGTGATCTATTTTTCAGATTTACTCTTTTCAAAAAAATCACTTTCCAGAGAGTATGCCGTTTATGAAGCCGAGCTGAGCGGAAACAGAATCATCACAAAAGAATTTTCAATACATCCGAACGGATATGTTCTAAATGCGAAAACAAACCTTTCCGGGAGTTGGAATGACCCTCAACTTAATTTTTCCTGGCATGGCCCTATAAATGAAACCGAAACACCTTTCAAATCTTTAAAAATATGGCCGTTCAGCATGCTTATGCGGGATGAACAGGCTATCTATAAAAATACTGTATATCTCGGCCAGGGAGAAAGAAAAACCATCGCCCTTAATGGAAAAGAAAAAAAACCGCGTGCGATATATTCCAAAGAAGCTCAGAAGCTGGATGCAAAAAAAGAGGGCGCGGGAAGTGATATATTTATCGGCGATCTCGACTGGTATGCGTTAAGAAGCAAATACTTCATCGCTGCAATAGTACCCGATGAAAAGATGAGGTGGGAGGCTTTCTCGCAGTTCAGTAATAACGGCTCTAAAAAATGGTTTGATTTTACCCTTGCAAAGAATGTTTCCGCCGGAAACACTGATATCGAATTATACATCGGCCCCATATCATACGATATGTTGAAAGGATACGGACACAATCTAACCGAGGCAATGGAGTTATCATTCATTCGATTTATCCGGCCCCTTTCAATTCTTTTTCTCTGGTTATTTAAGAAATTACACACGTTTATATCAAATTGGGGCATTGTCATTATTGTATTTTCAATTATAATAAAGATTGCGCTTTTTCCACTGTCAAAAAAGAGTTTCGACTCCATGCACAAGATGTCAGAACTCCAGCCGCAAATCAACATACTCAGAGAAAAGTTCAAGAATAACCAGCAGGGGCTTCAAAAAGCAACGATGGAACTGTACAAAAAAGAAGGGGTAAATCCTTTGGGCGGATGTTTACCTACATTATTTCAAATGCCGGTATTTTTCGCACTATATCCGGTTGTGGGAAGGGCGTTCGAGCTCCGGCAGGCAATGTTTATTCCTCACTGGATTGAAGACCTTTCACGTCCCGATCCATTTTATATACTCCCGGTCGCCATGGGGGTATCAATGTTCTTTCAGATGCGCAAGACATCCAAAGACCCGAATCAGAAAGCCATGCTCTATATAATGCCTGTCATGATGGTAATAATGTTCTCAAATTTCTCTGCCGGGCTCACGCTTTATTGGTTCATGTTCAATATTATTAGTCTCTTACAGCAAAAGTTCCACCTTTCAACAAAAAAATAACTCTCACCCTCCTTCCATACGCGCTCTCATGCAGTATACTGAAGAAAAAGATACTATTGCCGCCATCGCCACCCCTCTCGGACAGGGTGGAATATCGATTGTACGGGCCAGCGGAATTGATGCTGTGCGGCTGTCCAAAAGTATGTTCAAAGGTTCAAAAGATCCTGAAATGCCTGACAGGACTTTGGTCTATGGTCATATAACCGACAGCGGGGAGATCATTGACGAGGTCCTTATGTGCGTTATGAAATCCCCTAATTCCTATACCGGCGAGGATGTGGTTGAAACGCACTGTCACGGCGGCCATGCAGCCGCAGGTGCGATCCTTGAACTGCTTTTAGAGAAGGGCGCACGTCTTGCAGAACCGGGAGAATTCACGAAACGTGGATTTTTAAACGGCAAATTCGATCTCGTCCGCGCAGAATCCGTTATGGAAATCGTATCTGCAGAAAGCCCGGAGCATCTGCGTATGGCAGAACGGCTCATGGACGGTACTTTCTCAAAACGGATTGAAGAACTTCTTGACGACTTGCACCGAAGCATATCGCTTTTTGAGGTTAACATTGATTTTCTACAGCATGGCCCCGATGCCATACAAAAGAAAGAATTGAAGGATTCCGTTATCCGCACGGTAAAAACCCTGGACACAATGATTATATCCTACGATACGGCGAAGAGAGTAAAAGGCGGATTGCTGGTTGCTATTACCGGGAAAGTGAATGCTGGAAAATCAAGTCTGTTCAACACCCTTTTGGGAAGAAAGCGTGCTATCGTGAACACCAGACCCGGCACCACACGTGACTGGCTCGAAGAAAGGATCGAGATTGATGGTCTTCCGATAAATCTTATCGACACGGCCGGACTTCGCGAAACCGATGACGATATTGAGCGCGAGGGAGTCAGCGAGTCCGAGCGGTTCATCCGCGATGCGGATATTATCGTATCTCTCATTGAAGCCCTTGATCCCGAATCCTCAACAGGAATCTACAAAAAAACCGAAAATGTTATTTACGTTCTTAGCAAATCCGACCTTCTCTCAGATAAACATGATAATTCTGAAAGATTACACGTTTCTTCCAAAACCGGCGAGGGTCTGGACAAACTGAGCGATTCTCTTGCAATAAAAGCTCGCTCTATCCTTGAAACCTCAACCGTTGATCCGATTGTGATTGTCCAGCGTCACAGAAGAGAGCTTCAGCATGCAAAAGAAGCTCTATCACGCGCACTGGACAGTATAGACACATGGTCTGAAGAAATTACCGCTTTTGAACTGAGAGAGGCCGAGAAACATATCGAGGCAATACCCGGCCGAAATATAGCGACCGATGTACTCGATGCAATCTTTAAAAATTTCTGTATCGGTAAATAGCCATAATGTTTCACGTGAAACATTTTCCTTTATATGGTTCTTGACAAGCTTTTTGTTTCACGTGAAACATTATGTGTTTGTCTTTTTAAATATTCTTAAGGTATATTATATTCACACTTTTTTAATTTTTTCGATATGATTGAAAGAGAAAAATATATAAACACACTCGTTTGCGGCGCCCGTGCATACGGTATTATGCTCGATGACAATAAAATATCCATGTTTGAAACGTACACCGAACTTCTTATGTCCTGGAACAAAAAGATGAATCTGATTTCAAAACGTGACACTGAACGTTTCGTCGAATATCATCTTCTTGACTCTCTTAAAGTTTCTTCCTGCTGCGATATTTCGGTTGTTCGTTCACTTCTGGATTTCGGAAGCGGCGCCGGTTTTCCGGGTATACCCCTTGCCATCGCATTTCCTGAGATCCGCTTATCACTTGTAGACTCTCGTTTGAAACAGTGTACTTTTCTCAAAGAAGTTCTCAAGAATATTCCTTACTTAAAAGCAACCGTTATCCATTCGAGAGTTGAAAATCTTCCTGAAACTCTTAACGGGGCTTTTGATATGGTCATTACGAGGGCTACTTCAAACCTTTCAACTTTTTTTTCATTAACGGCGCGTTTCATTTACCGTCACGGCTCTCTTGTTGCCATTAAAGGCGACACTATTGATGATGAGTTACATGACCTTAAAAACACTATCGATTCCAAACTTTTCAACATTTATTCAACTGTTCCTAAAGCGGTTAAAAATGTCCGCCAGGGAAATATTGTCATTATATACTGCGCATAAGTTATTAACAATTATTTCTGTTATTGTGATATTTCGCATCTTGTTGTATTATATATATTTATAGCGTTTTGCTCCACATTTCTTACATTTGCTCACAAGTTATCAACATTTTGTTGGTGCCTGTTTTTCAAGGGTTTTTGTTGTTTTTTATTTCCTGCTGTTAATAAGTTTTCCACTTTTTTTACAGGTGTATTTTTAAAATGAATAAAACAAAAAAAGGGCAGCTTTTTGTCGTCTCCACACCAATAGGAAATATGAGCGATTTTTCGCAAAGAGCCATTGACTGTCTGAAATCTGCAAATATTGTTGCCTGCGAGGACACTCGCCGCACAGGTCTTCTGTTTTCTCGCCTCGGGTTTAAAAAGAAACTTTTTTCTTACCACAATTTCAACGAATTAAAACGTACCCCGGCAATCATTGAAAATCTCAATAACGGCAATGATGTCGCCCTCGTATCCGATGCTGGCACTCCCGGCATAAGCGACCCGGCTTACCGTGTTGTACGCGCTGCAGTCGAGGCCGGTTTTGACGTTATCCCTGTTCCCGGTCCCTCGGCCGTTCTCGCCTCGCTTGTAGTTTCCGGCCTTCCGCCTGACAGATTTGTATTTGAGGGTTTTCTTCCCCCAAAAGGAGCCAAAAGGCTGAAACGAATAGAGGCTATGGCTGATGAACAGAGAACTATTATTCTCTTTGAATCTCCGCATAAAATTCTTTTACTTCTCGAGAATATTCTCAGTATATTGGGCGACAGGGAAATTTCTGTTTCACGCGAGATAACCAAGCTCCATGAAGAAACTATCAGGGGAAATGTTTCGATAGTTCTTGAAAAGATGATAGCGGCCAAGCCACGCGGTGAATATACTGTTGTTATCCGCGGCAGGGAAAAAAGGAAGGGGAAATGAAAGGGTATCTTATAACATTCGAGGGTATTGACGGCTCGGGGAAAAGCACCCAGGCACGGCTTTTTCAGGAATATCTGCACTCTCTCGGCCGCAGCGCTATTCTCCTGAGGGAACCTGGCGGCACCGATATCGGTGAAAAAATACGTTCGCTTCTCGCGGATAAAAACCACAGCGACATGTCGCCTTTTACCGAGCTTTTCCTGTTTCTTGCCGCACGTGCCCAGATAACCTCAACCGTTATCGAACCGGCGCTCGAACAAGGCGATGATGTAATCATGGATCGCTTTCTTGACTCAACCACCGCTTACCAAGGGTATGCAAGAAATCTTGGTATCGAAGAAACAGCTTACCTTAACCTTTTGGCAACCGGCGGCCTTTTCCCCGATATTACCTTCGTGATTGACTGCGACCCTTTGACAGCTCTGAGCCGTGTCGGTGTTGAGCCTGACCGTCTTGAATCCGAGGGTATAGAGTTTATGAAAAAAGTAAGAGAGGGATTTATAAAACTTTGCGTAACGGAGCCTGACCGCTTGAAACTCATCGACGGCAGCGGAGAAATAGATGTCGTTAGAGCAGACATAGAAGACCGTGTAAAACATTTATTTATCGGTTAATA
>JABHYP010000026.1 GCA_018656855.1 Candidatus Latescibacterota bacterium
ATATGTATGATACTGAAACATCATCAGCGAGGGTGAGCCATTTCTTCGGTGCAATCAGAATTGACAGATTCCGGGATCCGGCAGAGTTCCGCCGCGACATGGACATAATGCTTAAAAACCTTCGAACAAGCCCACAGGCGGAAGGTACAGAAAGAGTTTATTTTGCCGGTTTGAAGGAATTTGAAAAAGAAGAAGAATTTACCCGGGATGGCATACCGCTTTTGAAAAAAACCTATGAGCAGATATGTTCAATCGGGAACGAAATCGGAGTGAGTTCCCCGCCTTTGACGAGCAATACATAACGAAAGAGGCGATTCGAGAATCGCCCCTGTAATTCCTTAAATCTATTTTTACACTTTGCATTCATTTCAATTCGTTCATGGCCTTGTTAATATTCTCGAGGCCGGTTTGTATCTCTTCGGGTGTGCCGCCGAAACCGAGCCTGAAGAACCGGTTGTCCATTTCGAAACATCGCCCCGGTATGATGAATGTACGGTATTTCTCTACCAGCAGTCTAAAGAACTTTTCCGGATCCACTTTCACACTCTGTTTGATTCTCGGAAGACTCACGACTCCGGCTTCGGGGTAAATCCACTCGAAATCCTCCTGGCGGTCAATCCAGTTGCTCACTATTTCACGGTTATTTTCAACGTGATGCTTAGATTTTTGTAGGAATTCTTTTTTCCGTTTCAAAACCGATTCGGCAATTTCCTCGCTGATAGCGTTATTGGTAATGCTTATTTGTTCCCTTATAGCAAGAACGGAATCAAGAATGAACTGATTCTGTGTCGCAACCCAGCCTATCCTGATACCGGGAAGACCGTAACATTTAGACATGCTTGCTATGCTGATGGCTTTCGGACTCAGCGAGGCTGCTGCCGGGAGGGGTTTTTCAAATTCAAGCTCGCGGTAGGTTTCGTCGAACAAAAGGTAAATATCGCGTTCCTCGATGATTTTTATAATTTCCATCAGTTCTTCTTCAGAAATCATTGAGCCGGTCGGATTATTGGGATGGGTCAGGCTCACGAGTTTCGTATCCGGTCTGATTAAATCCTTTAGTTCGTCTATATCGGGCTTAAACTGTTTTTCGTATGTCAAGTGCAGCAGAGTCACATCGCAGCCAAGCGAACGCGGAACATCATACATTGACGTATAGTTTGGATGTTCGACAATAAGATGGTCTCCCGGATTGGCAACAGCAGCAATTATAGCGAAATTCGCCTCGCTCGCTCCGGAGGTGACAATTATGTTCTCGCTCGAAAGGCCGGGATACTGTTGCGCAAGATACCCTCTCAGGTCAGGCCTCCCCTTGTGAAAACCGTACCGAAGTGGAAGTTTCCCAAGATCCATATCAAGTTCATCAAATGTGAGAAACTTAACCGCGCTCTCACCTATATCATATTCGGTTTCATATTGATATGTATCAAACCAGTCCTCAAGCGACATTCGTTTAAACCACATGGAAAAAGCCTCCCTCTGGCGGATTTTGAGTATCAGTTATAATTATTTGGCTTTAGCAGATCGTAAAATAACAGAAGATATTTACGAAAAAGACTAAGATAATTAACATTTTTTCAAGTTTGTAAGTATAATCAATTATATTTCATCAGGTCAAGTATATAAATAATCCGGAAATCTCTTATCGCCTTTCACCGTAATTCATTTATCAGAATTCAGAAGATGCGTTAATAAATAGTGATTGTGCTTTTTATAAAAGAGAATTATTGGAAGATGGATACAAGAGAAGTATTTTCTGCCCTGATTCCCCTGAATTTTTTTTATGTGGTTTCTTCGTTTTACTTGGTATCTTCCGGGATAATCATTTTATTAAAAAGAAAATGTGGATTATCCCAGTAATGCGCACCTGAAATTATGAACGTTAAATCTGAAACTGAGGAGGGTATGCTGTGCACAGGAATGTTATTTTTTGTCTGATCACACTTGTAATATTCATTGGAGCAGTCGGCTCTGCTGAGTCCGAAACAGTTATAACCCAATGGGGCGGCGATGCCGAAATTGTTTACGATACAGGCTTTATGGAAAGGCTCATGAAACACCCGGGCGGCGGCATCAGTCTGTTCAACATGGAGCTCATAGAAAATGACTCTCCCGGATCGGGGCACAGCGAAAAAGGAGTGTATACCGATACCATCTGGGGTGAAAACCGGGCGCGGAAGATACTCTATCTCGATGACCCAAGAGCCGAATCCGCATGGCTCATTATATTTCCCCATTACCGTTCTGGAAAGTATCCGCTGAAATTCAAAGTCAACGGGAAAGAGAGCGCGCTTCCGGACTGGGACACCGAGAAAAACATCGAGTGGTACCGCTGGAGCAAGTTTCCGGCGGCATGGCTTAAAAGAGGAAAGAACGTTATTGAACTCTACTGCCCCGAGGCACAGACTGAAGAAGAGGGATGGAAGATATTTATTTCCCGCGCCGATGAATTCGTCAACGGAGGCGGCAATCCGGAAAATGTCGGTAAAACATCGTTCAAATCCACAAACGGCGGCGAGTCATGGAATGAAAGCCCTTTCGGGCCACTCAATAAAACACGCGCCGAGTACAGTATCCGTATCAGTTTAGACAGGTCTGCCGAATCAGGCTGGCTTGCAAGCCCGGTGATTGACCTGTGGAAAGGCGATTCAGAGGATTTTATCATTCCGCTCAGAGAGATCAGGAAAATGCGGCTGATAATCGAGGCCGAAGTCCCCGAAGGAACGAAAGTTGAATATTTCTTTCGCAAAGGCACGAATCCGCAGCCTTTTTCGGACGAGTGGGAACCTTATCAGTTTGTCGGAAGAGGCCCGAAACTCGATTTCGAAACCGGCGGCGCCGACCTTAACAGGCGCTATGTCCAGTTCAGGGCGGTACTGTCGACAGAAGATCCGCTCAAAAGCCCGGTTGTCAGGTCTGCTAATGTCAC
The DNA here is from genome assembly GCA_018656855.1 of Candidatus Latescibacterota bacterium. Lineage (GTDB taxonomy): Bacteria > Latescibacterota > Latescibacteria > Latescibacterales > Latescibacteraceae > JABHYP01. The sequence continues at coordinate 2,927 of JABHYP010000026.1, forward strand.
TGCGGAACTTTTCGAGCGTGTCCCGCTTCATGAAAACATTCGTGTCATCGATTTTGAAAATCCGCCGATTAAATATTCATCGGTACCATGGGAATGGGAAAAGTGGGACCGTTCTGAGTTCAAGGAACTCCGGGAGCGTGAAAATCTCGACGAGGTCATTGCCGGCAGCCGCACACAGTTTGACGCCCAGGTGAAACTTCTCGATTACGTAACCAAACGTTGGCGTCACAACAGTCCATTCCCTGAATTTCCGGCATGGGACGCTCTTTCTATCCTTGATCGTATCGAGTACGCAGGGGGCGGCGGATATTGCCTCACTTTCAACAACGTCCTCGGCGGTATGTGCATGGCGTACGGCTGGCAGGCGCGCTTTATCAACGTTGTCGGCCACGAAATCATCGAGGTCTGGAACGACGAGTACGGCAAATGGATATTTCTCGATGCCGACTATGAGAACAATTACAACTACGCTGTTGAAACGGGCGAACCGCTCAACCTGCTTGAACTGCATGACCTGTATCTCGATTACTACTTCCCGGGACACACACTCGACTGGATGACCGATAAATTCGAGTGGAAAAAAATAGATGAAGACAGACCCGCTCCGGTCAAACGAGGTTCGCTCACTCATCACAAGGGCACGCGTACGTCCGGTTTCATCAATGCTGCATTCATGCGGATGGTACCTCGCAATAACTGGTATGAAAAACCGTATCCGCGGCCTTTAACGCACGGCAGCGGCACCAACTGGCCCTGGAACGGGTATGTCAACTGGTATGACGAAAGGACTCCGCCAAAACGTAACTATTCATGGCATACCGACCGGCCGCGCGACATGTGGCCTGACCTGAACAAAGTGCATGTAGATGCCGCATCGGGTTTTGGCAACGACAGGCTTTTTCTTCGTTTCGAGACCTATACGCCGAATTTCAGCCACTTCGAGGTTGATGTGGACGACACCGGGTGGAAGAAAGTCGGTGAGCGCTGGACATGGCTTCTCCAATCGGGAAGAAACACGTTCCGTGTTCGTGCGGTCAATAAACTCGGCGCAAAGGGTAAACCCTCGCGGGTTATACTCAATCATGCCGATGCTCAACTCGGGGAGTATATTAAATAGCAGAATGTTATTGCCTCTTTTTTGGCATAATATTTTAGCTGAAAAATTTGCTGTTTCTCTCTCCTGCCTGCGGAGGAAAAAACAAAACGCTTGAAACCGAATACTCTTTTATGTAGGTTATAGTATTATAAGCAACCAACTATTAATATTACGCATATATAACCTGTTTCTCATAACAAACGGTTTACAGCAATGAAACATTCGATTACACTTGCAATCATGTGTGCCGCTCTCCTCTTCGTGGTGTCGTGTGAAACCAGACAGGGAACTCTCACTGTCACTACGACTCCGGTACCGGGAACGATAAGTATTGACGGAGAGATTCGAGGCGACGCTCCTCTCTCACTTGCACTGAAGGTCGGAAAACACACCGTGTCCTTTTCCAGCCTCTCTGACCAGTTCGAAACGCCACAGAAACAAACAGTAAGGATAACCGCAGGTGAAACGATAAGAATAATGGGCGAATACATTAACCGATTTATTCCTTTAGAGCACCCCAAAGGATTTTCACCTGCCGACTCGATACGCTATTACGGTACAAAAGAACGAAAGTTGCAGGACGGGACGATTTTCGACTACATTAACGGCGGCGGTCTCGTCTACCTCGACCACGGACTTCGCGAAACCACCCACGCTGTGTACCGCAATGAAGAGGGAAACGAGCTTGTTGTGGACATCTTCGACATGGGCACGCCGAATAATGCCGAGGCGGCGTTCAACGACGATGAGATATGTCCGGAGGGGTATAATTCTTGTAACATAGGTTCTGCATGTAAGTCATACAATTACGAACCTGATTTTCTAATATATTTCCATAAATCGAGGTATCTTGTCTTTATCTCCGTGACGAATGATTTACTGAAAGAAGCCCTCGTGAATTATGCAGATACAATTGCAAATGCCATCCCCGGAAAGGATTGAATAATGAAAGCTCACCAGAACCGCAGGGAATTTATAAAAAACACTTCAACCGGTATTATCGGCATCGGTGTTGCTTCGGGATCGCTGACAACACCTCAATCGGTTTACGGGGTAACAGGCAAGTCCACTGTAGCTATCGTTCGAAACGAGCGGTCGATTTCCAACCGGAGCGTCGCCGATGAAAAACAGGCGGCTCTCATGGTAGACACGGCGCTCTTCATGGTTACCGGAAAGCAGAAACCGGAACAGGTATGGTCTTCCCTCGGTGTCACAAAAGAGGATATAGTTGGCATCAAAGTGAACAGCATCAATAACGCTTTCCCCCTCTTTGATCGTTCAAAAGTTGCCTATGCTATCAGCAATAGCCTTTCAAGCGTAGTGCCGCCCAACAATATAATCATTTATGACAGATATACTGCGGAACTCACCCATGCGGGCTACACGGCGAATAACGGTTCTGAAGGTGTGCGGTGCATCGGCGCTGACGAAGGCGCAGGATTTCATCCCGGTGAGGGTATAACCCGTATCGTTACTGACATGTGTACAAAGATCATAAATATTCCGGCGCTTAAAACTCTCGACACCGCTTTCGCAGCGAGCCTTTTTATTAAAAACCACGTCGGCTCCCTGCCGCCCGACGAAATGCCCAAGGGGCATGATAACCAGGAATTTATCACCAGCCTCTCGGCGCTTCCAA
>JABHYP010000368.1 GCA_018656855.1 Candidatus Latescibacterota bacterium
AAACATTCCATGAAACACCACTGCATCCCTGCATAGAACAAAATACTCTCTTGCGCTAATGACCGAGTTAATGGGTAGAACAAACACATGAGTGTCATCCTCATCCTTCAACATCCAGCCGGAAAGGTCAATCTCTTCATCGTTGGGATTATACAGTTCCAGCCAGTCATCCGGGTTAAAATCACCAGAAGAATTGTAGTTGATTTCATTGATTACAATGTTAACATCCGCTTCCTGGCTAAACTTCATTCCCATATCTGATCTTGTCTCGTCAGGATCCAGGGTACTTTGCGGATCTCCTGCATCGATTGCCGGAGATATCGAGAGGAGATTAAAATCACGATACAACGGAGAAACGAATTTTGGATCAGCCTGTATATTACCCTCACCCGGTAATAGTTCGGTATCGGATATAGTATAAGACACCGTTATCGAAGATAGCTCATCCGTAAAGAGCGCTGAAATTCCGGATTTCGACAGGATCGAGTTTGTAATAACCGCTGTTCCTCCACCAAACCGTTCCACACCTTTTTCATAAGCGGCAACTGCGATATCATTATTATACAGTGTGTTGTGATCGATAAATGCATTCGCACTGTCTTTTACCGCAATTCCGTAAAGACAACCGACGATAACATTCCTCTCGATCTTAATATCTTTGGCGCCTTCGCCCACTGAAATACCCTTGTCAGCACAATCGAATATCACATTGTTCGTTATCAGAATCCCAGAACAGTCGTCGCCGATATCAATACCGTCCCCATCCGAGTCCACTGTTCCCAGAATTTTATTGTTACGGATAATACCGTTGGTAATACCGTCGAAATCGATAGCGTCTCCCATAATTATGTTCTGGAATGTGCAATTTTCAACAAGCGCGTCGGCTTCTGTTATATTGATGTGCTCATTACTATTCGTTTCCGTAAAAAGACAGTTTCTGACAGTAACCGATCCGCCTCTGGCAAAAATGCTCTGTTTGTTATCCTCAAACTGAACATTATCAAGGGTTATATCAGAGTTCAGGACTGATACTGCGGCACTGAAATTATCCCAGTCTCTGCCAGTCGCAGCCCCTCGTATGATAACGTTAGACAGTGTGGATGCTCCGGCCGCATTATCCAGGCATATAGCTCCCCAACTTTGTGAGTTATCTGCCGGTCTTATTGTTATCGGTTGGTCTGATGTTCCGTTCAAGTGCAGTTCATTTTCAACATATATATTGGCATTTTCGGACATGATCAATTCAACACCCGGTCCGACTGTCAATGTCTTTCCTGCGGAGATTATCTGATCGGTTCTTATCTCATAAGGCGAATGGTATCTGTCCAGTACTATATCGTCGCCAATTTTTTCAAACACTACTGCGACAGAAACATCATCGGTTAATGTAATATCGAGGGATGGAGAATCTTCCGGTGTCACACCTGTCCAGCCGATAAACCTGTATCCCAGATCAGGCAGAGCGGTTACCTGTATGGGCACATCCTTGAAATAGATGCTGTTCCACGGATAGTCTTCGATAACCAGTGAATTTATCTTTATTTTTCCCCCGCCGGACTGTGAAATATCAAGGTCAACCTGTGCAGTACCGCTGAGATTGAAATGTTCAATGATATGACTGCGAACATATTCCGGTCTGTTTTCAGCAAATTCTATTGTTCCGTCCACATTATTGTACCAATCAGACCTCGATGTTCCAATATAAGGGCCAATGGCAGGATATCCTTCCCATTTTCTGATATGAGCGAGCATCTCCGGTTCGAGCAATTCTTTGATTTCATTGATTTTTTGAATAACCGTATCCGGACTGAAAATAGTATTGAGATAATCTGCGAACCGGTTAATAAAATTATGTTTAAAACTAGAGTTTTCAAGTAATTTACGTAATATAAATGCCCTCACATATCTCATTTTATATGTATCAACTATATCTCCTGTTAAAAATCCAAAAACATTGAATGTGTAATCTTGTTTTATACCTTCAACTATTTCTCCACTAAATGGAAATCCTCCATCTAAATCACTCAACATCCATCTCCATTTCCCTTCCGGTGTTCCGGGTCTCCAGAATCTATTATTGTCAATAAGGTAATTAAAATTAGCAGAATAAATTTCAGTAATGTTATAATCAATGAAATTATTCACATCTATCTGTGTTTCAACATATTCATAATTAGCGGGGACACTTAAATCATTGTTTTCCATATAATCTATCATGGCAGCATAATGGATAGAATCTCCTCTGACAACCTCAAGCCCTATTCTCGCATGCAAAAATCTTAAAAAATCTATATTATCCGGATCGATACCATGATGAGATGCAATATAGTCCTCATCTAACCTTTCGCGAATATTGTATATTCCCCAGTAGTCTCCATTAATGTAAACGACACATGGGCGAAATGCCTGAATATCCACATTTTTATCTTTAACAAGACTATGAATCATCCCGTCTTGAAAATGAGTACTTGGTATATCGTCACCGCCATTTCGCAGATCTAATCTATTGAACTCTGTAATGGGCAAATCAGGAAAAATCTGATGCTTAATTTTCGTATCACCATACTCTCTTCGGAGGAAGATACGGAACGGTTTTTGAGGCTTGAATTTAGTTAATAAACCATAAATCTTTATTCCTGCATCTACGTTAAAAGCAAGACTGCCATCCGGTTCATAAAATTCCATATGTATGGGCCGTTCCCAATCCTCCAAAAAATTAAAATTAATTATCCCTTTTCCATCCTTATCATAAAGACCGTAAATCCCAATTTCATCATCAAAAAAATTAGCCGGGGCAGTGGATAAAGATATAACCGGTAATGTTGAAGTCTGGTTAATAAAATATGTATGAGTTAAAATACTACTTTGAAATAAACCTGCATCAAACGCTAGTGCTCTTAATACAGTTGTACTTTCGACAGGTATAGAAGAATAATAAAGCGTTGAGCTGTCTGCAGGAGTGGAACCATCGAGTGTGTAACGAATTTCAGCGGAAGGAGAATTAACAGATAATTCTATTGATTGTATGTCGTCAGAACATTCTGGACACATTGAGTTAAAAGTTAAGGTGTACTTTTCACAAGTAGCAAGTGTTTTTTCAAACCTCCTTTCCCCATGTTATAAGCTCGTCTCAGTTTCATGGTGTTTTGCTT
>JABHYP010000369.1 GCA_018656855.1 Candidatus Latescibacterota bacterium
CAGGCGGATATCGACTTTTTTCGGCGTCTGGTCACCCACCGGCAGTATCTCCCTTTCCTGGATTGCACGGAGTATTTTCATCTGGATTGAAGGCGCCGTGTTGCCAACCTCATCAAGAAAAAATGTACCCCCATTAGCCATTTCCATAAGCCCTATCTTGTCTTTTACAGCCCCGGTGAAAGAACCTTTTATATGGCCGAAAAGCTCGCTTTCAAGCAACTCTGTCGGAATAGCGCCACAATTGATAGCCACAAACGGTCCATTGGCACGTAGAGAAATTGCATGGAGCGCACGGGCAACCACCTCCTTGCCAGTCCCACTTTCTCCGGTTATAAGAACCGTGGACTCAGTTTTCGCCACTTTCTTTATCAGCTCTTTAATCGCCGATATTTCTTTTGAGGTACCGGTAATCATTTCCAAACCGGCAGGTTGCGAAATACCTGCTTTTAATTTGACGTTTTCCTGGATTAATTCTTCCATTTTAATGGAACGGTTGATAAAATTCATGATTTCCTGTTTTTTGAACGGTTTTTCAATAAAAAATGAGGCTCCCAGGTTTAATGCCTTGATGGCCTGGTCTTTAGTAGCATAGGCCGTCATAACAATGATTGGTATGTCATATCCTCCTGAATAAATAGACTCAATCAGTTCAATTCCATCCATTTCAGGCATCTTCAGATCGGTTATCACTAGGTCATAATTATTCTGCCCGCACATTTTAAGAGCATCAGAACCGCTCGACGAAGAGACCACACTAAAACCTTCTCTTTCGAGCATAATTGATAGTGTTTCCCTCATGCTCTGTTCATCATCGACAATAAGAATCTTCTTTGACATTATTCATCTCCGCTTACAAGCATATCCAGAGTAACTTCTGCACCGCCCGATTCATTGTTACGGGCAAACACACGACCGCGATTACTGACCACAATTTTCCTGACCAGCGCAAGACCAAGCCCTGTTCCATCTTTCTTTGTTGAGAAAAAGGGTTCAAACATGCGGCCTAACGCTTTTTCCGGGAATCCCGGGCCTGTATCGGAAAATATAAGCCTGATAAACTTTTCCGGGGATGTCTCATGATCTTCAACGCCGATTGTTATCTCACCGTTACCATCAAGGGCTTCCAGGCTGTTAATAATGATGTTAATAATTAGCTGACGTAAATTGTCAACATCAAATAGAACCATTGTATTTTCAGTAAAATTCTTTCCTATAATAATATCATCAGTTTTGCGGGGATCGTTGTCAATGAGGATTAATACATCATCGATAACCTTACTCAGATTGACCTGCTTAATATCAGGGTTTTTCATTCCTGCAAACTTTAAAAAGTCAGAACTTATTCGTTGCAGCCTTTCCGATTCTTTTTCTATAGCCCCAAGCAGTTTGGCATCCTGGTCATTTTTAGCCTCAAAACTCTCGGAAAGAATTTCTACCACATTATTGATAGATGCAAGCGGATTACGTATTTCATGAGCAATAGCGGCTGAAAACTCGCCGACTGCAGCCATTCTCTCAGACTGGCGTATCATCTCGAGGAGTTTCTTTTTTTCGGTGAGATCCTTGAAATTCACTATAACGCCCCTGCGGCTGCCATCGGTATCATATAACGGCATAGAGGTTAATCCGAGTGGAACAACGGAACCGTCCTTACAATACGTCTTGATTTCACTTTCAGAAACCCTTGATGTGCCGGCGAACTGACGGTCAAAAACTTCAACTAGTTCCTTCGACTGCCCTCCGAAAACAGAATCAACCTTTTTTCCGACCGCTAGTTCGCGATCGACCTCTAAAAGTTTCTCTGCCACACTGTTCATGTATATTATTCTCCCGGACATATCCACAGTAATAAGCCCGTTTGTCATGCTTTGAAGGATATCCCATGTATCGAGTTTTGCTTCTTTCAGGAGCTTGAGCGCATTGGTAAGCGCTGTGTCTTTGCCTCTCAGTTTTTCGCTGTAATAACTCGAAAGGGAACCGACTGCATACATCAGTGCGCTGTATAGCACTACCTGAAGAATAATTCCACGCTTCATATTTTCCTGTATGAAGGAAGGTTCGAAAAGCGGGCCGAGAAAGAGAATATATGTACCGTAGAATACACCGGCCTGTGTTGCGAAAAGAAATGTCACAAGCCTGCCGAAGAAAAGAGAGGCACACATGATTGAGAGCAAATAAAATCCCACAAAAGACGAGTCATAACTGCCTGTAAATGTAGAAAATATATGAATAATAACTGTGATAATAAATATGTCGAAAGCAATCTGCGTGGCAAGAAGCAGCCGGGAGACTCCCGAAATATAGTGGGCAAACCAATAAAGAAAAGTTAAAATATAGATACCAGACACCACAACGATTATGGAGGTCTTGTCAATCATTCCTTCCGGCAAAACAAGTATCGCAAGACCGAGCGTTGCAGTGACTACAGCAGGTCTGATAATAAGCATCCACCGCGCAATTACCCAGTCGCTGCTATTGATATTGTTCGTTTTTCTCTCACGCATGGATAAAAACTCATATATGTTATAACAACATTTGAACTTTACCTTCTGTCATCTATCTTAATAACTGTTAAAACACGCTTTACCTTTTCAGAAAATACAATTTCATGGAGTTTTCGCGCCAGGGCGAAAATCTCATCGGGAGTTCCCTCGATTATGGTACCCATAACGGTTATGTCATAGGATAGGCCGCAGGTTTCAAGTACATCAAAAATTGCTGAAACCTCCCTGGATATTATCGGATTATCGGTTCCGAGCGGATATACTGCTATTTCCATCCGGGCTTTTCCGTCGGACTGTACTTCACTGCATTCACTCATCCTTCCGGTTCCTTTTCAGCTCCGCTCTTACACGCACGGCGTACTTGTCAATTTCACCGCATAATTTATGAATCGTGGCAACATCGCGTTTTTCCATCTTCGTACGTGAAAATACACGCCTCAGGGATTTCATGTAATTATCACCCTCGTTCCACTGTTTCATGCCGAGCGTGGTAAGCGATTCAAGCAGATGGTCGTACATCCCCGCTATTTCTCCGGCCGGGGCAAGGTCAAGGCGGGAATCCATCTCAGGCATAACACGTATAAAAAGCTCATACGCCATTACCATCACCGCCTGCGAAAGATTGAGCGAAGGATGCTCTTGCGATGACGGTATCGAAACATGAATCTGACAACACTTAAGCTCTTCATTGGTGAGCCCTTTGTCCTCACGCCCGAAAAGGACGGAAACCGGTCCGCTGCGGGAACTGTCAAGAATCTCATCGGCTGCCTGCTTCGGATTCATAAAGGGAACGTTATGCCGCTTCCGGCGCGTGGCGCCCACGACGAGAACCGAATCCGCTACCGCTTCACTCAGATCATCGACAATAATTGCATCCTCAAGAATGTCC
>JABHYP010000027.1 GCA_018656855.1 Candidatus Latescibacterota bacterium
AACCCCGGATTAAATGTTCGACCTGCGAACACCGCCAATATCTTCCGGTTTCAGACCAGGTTATTGAGTGCCACTTGAGAGGAAGTAAACCTGATGAAAAACCGGAAAAAGATTTCGTCATTGGAGTATATCCAATGCTGACTGACGAAACAAGCTGGTTTCTGGCCGTAGATTTTGACAAATCAATCTGGCAGGAAGATGTTTCCGCTTTTCGCCAGATCTGTGTAGAATTGGATATACCGGTAGCAATTGAGCGTTCTCGTTCTGGTAATGGCGCTCATGCCTGGTTCTTTTTTTTAACACCGGTTCCTTGTGTTAATGCCCGTAGTATGGGAGCATATCTTCTGACCGAAACTATGGAACGACGCCCGGAAATCGGGCTTGATTCTTACGACCGGTTTTTTCCGAACCAGGACACTCTTCCTAAAGGTGGTCTGGGTAACTTAATCGCGCTTCCTTTACAGAAAAGGGCCCGTGAAGCCGGTAACACCGTGTTTTTTGATGAAGATAACCATCCTTATGAAGATCAATGGGCGTACCTCTCATCAATCAAGAAGATGAGTCGTATTGAAGTAGAAAAACTATCTCAAGCCGCAAGCGAAAACGATCGTGTAACCGGATTGCGAATGCCGGTGACTGATGAAGAGGACAATAAGCCTTGGGAAAACTCGCCTTCTCGTTCAAAAAAACTAACCGTTTCCGGACCCTTGCCTAAAATGATCGAACTCGTGCTTGCGAACCAGATTTATATTGCAAAAACAGGGTTATCTCCTTCGTTGCGTAACGCAATAATTCGTACATCCGCATTTCAGAATCCTGAATTTTATCAGAGACAGGCCATGCGGATGCCTGTGTGGAATATACCTCGTATCATATCGTGTGCTGAAAATTTTCCTCATCATCTCGCTTTACCGCGTGGGTGTCTGTTCGACTTGGTTGAACTGTTCAAAGAACTGAATATCGGACTGAATATCTGTGATGAAAGGAAACTTGGCGAACCTCTTGAAATTATGTTCACCGGCAAATTATTTCCTGAACAGGAAGAGGCGGCTCAAGCTTTACTTGCGCATGATAACGGAGTTCTTGCCGGGACTACCGCTTTTGGCAAAACAGTCGTAGCCTTATGTGTTATCGCTAAGCGTGCAGTAAATACTCTCATTTTGGTTCACCGCCGGCAGCTGCTTCAGCAGTGGCAAGCGCGAATAGCCGAATATATTAACATCGATAACAAAGATATCGGTGTTATAGGCGGAGGCAAGCGAAAACAAACCGGAAAGATTGATATTGCAATTATTCAAAGCCTGAACCGTAAGGGAGAAGTGGATAATCTCGTTGCGGAATACGGACATCTTGTTATTGACGAATGTCATCACATGTCTGCACCGAGCTTCGAGGCTATCTCTCGTGAATTCAAAGGGAAATATGTTACCGGGCTTTCTGCTACCGTTACCCGTAGGGACGGTCACCATCCCGTAATCTTCATGAACTGCGGGCCTGTGCGCTACATGGTCAGTGCGAAAGCGAAAGCGAAAGAACGGCCATTCGAGCATCGCCTGTTCGTACGTAATACATGCTCCCGGCTGCCTGTCGAATTGTCATACAAAAACCTTATCACAATAGCCGAGATATACTCTGTACTGATACACGATGAGCAGCGTAATGAACAGATAATCAACGACGTGCTGACAAACCTCGCAGAGGGACGGTTCCCCGTTCTGTTGACCGAGCGGCGCGAGCATCTGGAGTATTTCCGCGAACAGCTGAGTAATAAAGTCGAACATCTAATAACATTCAAAGGAGGCATGGGAAAGAAACAGCTCAAGGCTGCACTCGAAAAACTCGAAACTCTTTCCGACAACGCTCCTCGGTTAATCTTAGCAACCGGTCGTTTCCTGGGCGAAGGATTCGATAACGCGCGGTTAGATACTCTTTTTCTCGCCCTGCCCGTATCTTGGAAAGGCACCCTCGTTCAGTATACCGGTCGGCTGCACCGTTTCCACGAAAATAAGAAGAAAGCAATCATTTATGACTATGCCGATCTTGAAATACCGATGCTTGCCAGGATGTTTGAGAAGCGTATGAAGGGCTATAGGAGCATAGGATATGAGTTGCTAGATTGAATAGAAGTCATCAAGAAGTGAGTATATGTTTCAGATTTTGATAGCGTTGTTTAGTTTTTTCACTCTTGTAGCAGTCTTGTTTTTAACGACCTGAAAGAATCTCCCGCTTGATTATCATTCTCTGTTTGTGACTATTTTTCCGACGATTTGTGACTACTTTTTCGATGGATATCTTTAATATTTTGTATATCTTGAATATCTGGTATATCTTAAATATTGAACTGGCACGTGGTTATACGGAACTGGTTGAAATTAAAAGAGTTAAATGAATTTCAATAATCTGCCTTACAAGCAGGAAGTCGGCAGTTCGAATCTGCCAGTGCCCACCATATTAAATCCAGTAGTGGAGAGGGTTTGAGAGGTCTTGCAGGCAGGGTAGGCAACCCGGCCATCTCTCCGATCCTGCCAATACGGGACAAAACACCCCTAAAACCCGGTACTCCCAGTGCCGGGTTTTTCTTATCCGGTACTCTTCCGTAATGAGGGCAGAGCGTTCAACCTCTGTCCCATGACCTTGTGGTCGATTGTGATATAACGCTGTGTGGTAGCGAGTGAGCGGTGACCAAGGAAATAGTTGATATCCTGGATACCAGCCCCACCTTCCTGCAACCAGGTAGCGAATATCCTCCGGAGGTCATGGAAGCACAGTGGATCACCTGCGATGGTTTTCAGTTCGAGTTTCCTTACCGCCCGATTAAAAGTTTTCCTGACGGTTGTATACCTCGTCCCTGATTTCGGGCTGATGAACACGTACCCCTCTTGCCTACCCACCATCGCTCTACGTATCACCGCTATTGCTTCCAGCTTCAGAGGCTTGGTCTCCCATCGACCACCCTTGACATACAGATCGACCTCACCTGTCTCGTCACTCTCATGGATTCGAACCTGACTCAGCTTCAGGGTGAGGATATTCTTCAACCTGAAGCCTGTGTAGATAGCAAACTCAACAATATTTGCTACGCTACCTGGCAGGTGCTCCAGGAGTGCGAGAA
>JABHYP010000370.1 GCA_018656855.1 Candidatus Latescibacterota bacterium
ATGAGATCGCCGGGATTATCGAAAAAACCGGTGCGAATGTGAGCCGTGTAAAGCCCGGCGATCGTGTAACGGTTGATTCGGTGGTCGGATGCGGCGTTTGCAGCTTCTGCCTTCGCGGCAGTACGCAGTTTTGTCACGATGGTTACGAGATCGGACAGACCGCGACCGGAGGCATGCAGGAATACCTGACCATACCCGAAAGGAACGTCTATCCTCTCCCGGGCAGTATATCCGATGAAGAGGCTGCGATAATGGACACTGAAGTGTACGGCGCCCTGATGAAACCGGGTATAGAGAAAGGTTCAACACTGGTTGTTATCGGCCCCGGACCTGCAGGCCTTGTCGCCGTACAGATAGCCAGGATCATGGAGGTCGGCAAGATCATACTCCTAGGAACACGTCCTGAACGACTTGAAATAGGCAAACGCCTCGGCGCTGATATCACCATAAATGTAAAGACAGATGATGCTCTCGAAACAATAACGGCCGCAACCGATGGACGAGGTGCGGACATGGTATTTGAGGGGGCCGGAACACCCGCAAGCCTTGCCCTTGCGTTGGATGCAGCCGCTCCCCAGGGAAAGGTTGTTCTGTATGGTGTATATGGTTCACCTGTTGAAAACGTCAATGTCGATACAGTTAACCTGAAAGACCTTGTATTGTATGGCGCGCTTTCTGACAGGGTCGGCTGGGATACAGTGATATCCTGGGTTGAAGGCGGGACACTCAATCTCAAAGAGCTTATCACCCACCGATTTCCATTCAGTGAGGCGTTCAAAGCATATGAAACGGTACGGGACCGCCGGGAAGGCGTAATAAAAGCGATCCTGCATCCATGAAAAATTAGTTATACCTGCTTTTTCCCGGAATTTAAGTCATAGCTTTAAAGGAGACCATACACATGAAACCGGTGACTATCGACACAAAATGGCGATACCACGGTATGGAAACGATCATTCTCGAAAACAACTGTTTGAAGGCTGTAATCCTCCCGGAATTGGGGGCAAAGATGCTCCATCTAATTCACAAGCCATCCGATACCGAGATGTTGTGGCGTAATCCGCATCTGACTCCCCATCCTCTTCCCTGCGGTTCTGGCTATGATGATAATTTTTTCGGTGGATGGGACGAGCTTTTCCCTAATGATGAACCAGCCATGATCGACGGCAAGGAATATCCTGACCACGGCGAACTCTGGTGCCAGCCTTGGAAATACATGATCGAGGAAAGAACGGACACACATGCCACAGTGCATCTCTGGTGCTTCGGTTCAGTCAGCGCCGCCCGTATGGACAAATGGATCACTGTCAATGCCGACCGGCCGGTTTTGAAATTCCGGCACAAGGTAACAAATCTAAGCGACAGGCCACTCGATTTTCTCTGGAAACTTCACCCGGCGCTCGCGATCAGTCCCAACCACCGTATTGACCTTCCCCCATGCACCATGCTCAGGGGAGATGAAGAATTCAGCGATCTTGCCGGGGAGGAGCAGTTTTTGTGGCCGACATGCAGGGGAAAACACGGCGGAACTGTCGATCTCAGGAAAGTACCACCACCAGAAAGCTGTTCTAAGGAATTTCTCTACGGGATCGACCTCACCGATGGATGGTGTGCCATGACCGATACGGCACGTAAAGTCGGATTCGGGCTCGTGTTCCCGAAAGATATTTTTACCTCGGTGTGGCTGTTTTCTTCTTATGGCGGCTGGCGGGAAAACTATGTAGCGATTCTGGAACCCTGTACCGCATATCCATTTGACCTTCAGGAGGCGATCAGCAACGGAACCTGCGCCCACCTTGAAGGGCACTCCGAACTTGAATGCGATATCGAAGCTGTCCTCTACGAGGGCTTTACCTCGGTGAGCGGCATCAAGAAGGGCGGCAACATAACTGGCGAATAGCGGTAATATTACTAATGAAAAAGGGAATAGAAAGTAATTTGCTTCCCTTTTTGAACATCGCTTCGATTGCTTATGCACCTTTTTTCTTTGTAACGTTAGCTGTTAGAAAAGCCGGTGTTGTTTACGCTTTTCAGGAATGAATACACATCATTCACTTCGTAGTTTATTCTCCCAGTTTACGATCCAGTGCCGCCTGCCGCTTCATTTCTTTGAACAGCTCTTCCACCATCTCAAGATTTTTATCTGCCAAGTCGGTTTTTTCCAGTGGATCTTCAGCGATATTATAGAGTTCAAATCTGCCTTTGCCAAGCTGTTTGCCGAAATGAATCAGTTTCCACTCGCCGTTTCTAATAACGTACTGACTGCCGGTATGCCAGTAGAAGAACGGGGTACGGTCTTCCTGCTCACCGTTAATGTAGTTCCAGACATTCTCGCCCTCAACAACCGTTTCAGCGGGAATATCAGCATCAGCTAAATGAGCGAATGTAGGGTAAAGGTCGTAGACGATCATTGGCGCATCCGCCTTACCGGGAGTCAAACGATTCTTCCAGCGTATTATCGCGGGTATCCGGATACCACCCTCGTAATGCTGGCCCTTCCATCCATGAAAAGGTTCATTATCCCCGAGAACATCGGTGGGGCCGTACTCCATATAGTACTCGACAGGAGGTTTCAACCACCGTTCAGGATAATTTCCGCCGCGTGCGCCACCGTTATCGCTGAAAAACATGACCAGCGTATTATCGAGTACGCCTTCAGTTTCTAAGGCGTCCAGAATCTGTCCGATACCATAATCCATGTGTGTGATAGAGGCAGCGAAATACTTTCTTGAGGTATTTTCAATGGTGCCATCATACATGTCTATCCATTTCTTTTCTTCCTGAATAGGAGTATGAGGCGCACTGTAGGGCACATATAGAAAGAAGGGATTCGCTTTATCGCGGATATCGGTAATGAACCGGACTGCCTCATCGGTCACCAGGTCGGTCACATGACCGTGCTCGTCGATAAGTTTGCCGTTACGGTGCCACTGCCGCACACCTTTCCCCGTTCTCTTGAAGTCTGTGGTAAGATGCGACCATGAATCCAGCCACGGTCCGAGATAACCGTACGAATGGCGGAATCCGTACTTATTCGGCACAAGTTCAGGTGTCATACCGAGATGCCATTTGCCCGTGATTGCTGTGTCATAACCGTTTCTCAGAAGAAGCTCAGCGATTGTCACCGTGTTGGGCGGAATAGCATATTCATGCTCTAACTGAAGAGGGCCGGTAATACCGAACCTGCTAGGCGGTCTTCCGGTCAGGAGCGATGCACGGGTGGGTGAACATACTGGCGAAACATAGAAATGTGTTAGTTCAACCCCTTCTTTAGCGATTCGGTCGAGATTGGGAGAGATGATCTCCTGATTATGAAATCCGACATCAGACCACCCGGCATCGTCAGCGAGGATTATCACTATATTGGGTCTGCTTTCATCTGGTGAGGTCTCTTGAGGGGTGTTATCGGGCGTCTGGTCATTTTTTTCCGATGCGCAGGACGAAAACAATGCACCGCCGGCATATATTGCGGGGATAACCTTTGGCATCAGTTCAATAAATCCTCGTCTCTTCATAACTGTCTCAAGCAGCTCCTTTCATAGCCATATTCAAAGCCATATATTACACGGGATTTTCAATATCAAATTCATAAATACACAAAATCCCAACAATATTGGTGATAAACGAATAATATCTATTCCAAGTTCTTTTGACAAGAATTATCTGCATGTTAATCGGTCAATTTTACTATGTATATGCTTGAATAACAGAATAATGAGGTGTCCCTCATACTAGGGAGTAGTTGATACACAATACATCATCGTTGCTAAAAGCGATATAATACAAGAGGCCTCAAAAAAACCGAAACCTCTTGTATGTTAAACGAAATCATTCACAAAAAAAAGTACTCTTTATCCTCTCTCCACTTCTGGGTACATTCGGGCGAACGAAAATTGATTCGTAACTGCTTTTACGCTAATCCGGCCAAATTCTGAGATCTCATAACTTTTCGGCTTGATTCATTTTCAAATATTTGGATTCTCCTTTACCATATCAATCAAATGTTGCATCCGGATAAGTTGTAGGATTCGGATCGCAATAAACGCAGTAATCATCATCCAGCTCTGAGAGAAGAGCCGGTTGCCCGCCAAGCTCAAGGTGAGATTTGAAGCCTGCAATAAATGCAGCCGTTTTTTCTATAATATGTTCATGGGACTGCTCCATGTCTCGTCCTTCGATGATTCTCTGAAAGGCTAGCAGTGGGGGAACCATCATGAACTGCCAAACCGTTCCCGTGTTGCCTGATCCCCAGATATTTTCCTCAAACGACATTTTCTCGAAATTGATTCGTACGGATGCATTCGTACCAAAGTTGGATGTATTATGCAAGGTTGCATAAAAGGATTCGTTGTCTTCCCGCGGCTTGAATTTTATTGTCCAGGTATCGTTGCCCTTATCGAAGATGCTTTTTACGCTTCTGTTGACTGTGACACTTTCAATACCACCACCGACTGCTGCGAGGAGAAGCCACAGGCCATGGACATCATGGGTAATTTCAATCGACCAGTTATAGCCGGTCACTCCCTTGATTTTCGGACCGAATTCCTTAATCTTTTCCCTGAGTGTGTACAATGCCTCCGTGTACTCAAATTCCGAAGGAACCAGGATGGGTGTGCCATATTTTTTGGAGAGTTCGACAACGGCTTTTGCGCGGTTGACACGTGGAGTAAAGCAGCGGTTAAAGAAAACGGGTATTCCGGCGTTCAGGTACGGTTCGGCTAAAATATGGTAGTAATCGGCGGCGCGAAGGTCGGTCAGCATAATGCCATCCACTTTCCCTACCATATCCTTATAGCGCTTCACCGGTTTTGTTCCGAATCTTTCACAGTACGATTCCACACGTTTCGGATCATGGTCCCAAATATGGGTTAGTATCATTCCCGTCATACGGGTCGGGACATATTTTCCTTGTTCGACGCATTGAATGATGGGGCCATAGATATTCGGCATATGATGGTGGGTGGGATGACAGGTGAGAACTCCTATGCGAAGAAGTTTTCCCGGGTCACGTTTCCCCTTTCCTGATGTTTGCGCATAAGCAGTTTGGTTATTTCCCGCAATAATTCCTGCTGTGGCGGCAGAAGCTGTACTGATAAATGTTCTCCGATTTGTAGACATGTTCGTCCCCTTTCATAATGTATCATTCCAGAATGTATCATTCCAAATATTCAATTGCTTATCGAAAAGACGCCGCACATAATTTGATCGATATATTTTATTCAAAACATCAAGGTATCCCGCGGCTTCAAGCTTACTCACATGTGATGAAATGTTACCACGGGTGAGTCCTTTCTCACGTGCTGGAAATAGAAAGTCCACATTTCTCACCGTACATCGTATCTGAGAAATGAAACAAATGCGGCGGCAAAAAAGACAATGATCATCAGTATCATTACAGTAAAATCCGGAATCGCCAATGCGAAGGAATTCCGCAAGCTCGCCTCTTTGAATTCGTGCCTGGGCATGTCACTTATATCCGGTTTGGGCTGATTGGCAGGCTCACTAAAATTTATGTTCCGCATCATTTTAGTATTAGCCCATTTTGTGAATACAGGTTTATAGATTTTGATCGAATTCAAGAATCTCCCATGCTCCTGAATGCCGGTCTTGCCAATACTCATTGCTCCAAAAGTCAGCGCCGAGGCTGGTGAAATACGTGACAGGTACAATGCAAGCATTTGTTGTTTGTTACGTTTTGATTGATATTCACTTTCGAGTTCGGCATTTTTCTTGTCAATTTGTGCTGTTGCATTCTGTTGCACATCTTCAATATAACTTCTGAAATTCTCCTGCCATTCCGGAGTTTCGTCACGCGGATTCTCCTTCATCCATTCCTGCACTTCCTTCTGGGTAGATCCCGAAATTCCCTGTAAGAACGCATCCTTTTGCGCTGTAACTTCATGTGCTGACGGGATCGGATTGATTTGCCCGGCCACTATGACAGCCGCTTTCGGGATAATAAAAATAAATGTTACCCAGATGAACAATAGAATGAAAAGACTGCTTGAAGAACGGCTGGTGAGTGATGAAATCAACAAACCGAGCGTAAAAAAAACTGATAGATAAAGAAGAAACATGACAAATATCAATCCTATGCGTATCCAGTCTTCTAAGGTAAAACTGAGATCAGGATAAATGACCAGCATGATTATACCTATCAGGAACGGGACTACCAGAGGAACCAGTAAGCTGATTAAACCACCGATAGTTTTACCGAGGATTAACTGGTCGCGCGGTACACGGTTTGACAGCGATAGTTTAAGGGTTCCCTGTTCTTTTTCACCAACAATTGCATCATAAGTAAACAAGATCGCTAAAAGACTCAGCACAATTTTTACTATCAATGTCAGATCGAGTTCACCGAATATCGCCAGAACGGGATTGCTGTCGTATTTTGAATCGACAAGGCTTGGATCGTAAGCGATATTGACCGTAGCCTGGCGTCCGACCGCTGCCTGAATTCCGGCGATAATAGTGCTTAACACCTGGGGAGGCTTGGTTACTTTCGTTCCAAGTCCTGCAAGAGCCTGGTAGGTTGGCTGATTTTCAAGGTTCTTATTATTAAGAGCGATTGCGGCGTTGTATTCACGAAGTTCAGCCCTGTAATTATTAATTCCGGTATAAACCGAAAGTAGTATTAAAATTGTACATAACAGGAAGGTGAAAACAAATTTTGGACTGTTGATATTATCAAGAATTTCTTTTCTTACCACATTCAACAGCATGACCGGCTCCTTTCAGGAATTCAGGAATATAAGCATTATGAGGATACAAAAAAACTTTCAATTTTCACACAGCCTCCTGCATGTACTCCAGATAAACCTTTTCCAGGTCTTCTTCCTGAAATTCTTTGCTATTCCTTACCATCAAGAGTTTGCCTTCTTTCATTATACCTACACGGTCGGCGATTTCTTTTGCCCGGAAGATATCATGCGTACACATGAGAATGGCTTTGCCCTGCTCACGGAGTTCGGTGAGGATTTTTACGAACTCGGCTGCAGCTTTAGGATCAAGGCCGGATGTCGGCTCGTCCAAAAGGATATTCGGTGCATCCTTTATAATGGCTATAGTGATGCCAAGCTTTTGACGCATTCCTTTTGAAAATTTTTTGAGCCGCATTTCGAATGCTTCTTCCTGAAGGCCTACCCTCCGCATGTAATTGTAATAATCTTCTTTCTTCAGATTATTTTTCTCGCCGAGCCTGGCAAAGTAATCAAGGTTCTGGCGAGCGGTAAAGTTGCTGTAGAGCATGACATTTTCAGAGACGAACGATACATAACCTTTCGCTTCGAGCGGATCCTTGTTGACATCGATACCGTTGATAAGCGCGGTTCCTTCGGTAGGTTCGATAAAATTGAGGAACAGGTTTATGGTCGTGGTTTTACCTGCTCCGTTCGCACCGAGGAGGCAGAAGATTTCGCCTTCCCCGACCTCGAGATTTAATTGATCCAGCGCAAGATTATTGTCTTCGTAACGCTTGGTTAATTCGATTGCCTGTAACATGGTTTCCTCCGGAATGAACAATTTATTTTATCCTATAACAAGGCAATAACCATCCTGATTTTGTATAATCATAGTATCGCAGTTTATATCATTTATACAGCGGTTACCTGTTAAAAATTCGATTATTTATTCTGGCAGCTTGTTAAGAACCTGTTTCATGTTCTGGCGATACTCATTGAACGAGGTCCGCCCCGCCTCGGTAAGCCGAAGCATTGTATGGGGCTTCTTGCCCACGAATTCTTTCTCCACTTCTATGTAGCCCGCAGTTTCTAACTTGCTCATGTGCGATGAGAGGTTCCCCTTGGTGAGTCCTGTCTGGCGCATGAGAAAGAGAAAATCTGCGCTTTCGATCACATAGAGGTGAGCCATAATGTTAAATCGCGCGGGTTCATGGATGAGCCTGTCGATTTCAGCAGCGGGCTTTTTCGCGTTGCTATCCTGCTTTTGTGTGCTCATGCTTCCCCCTTCGACTCTTCAAGGGGAGGATATTCCCGTATAAACCGGCGCAAAAGAACAAAACCATAAACCGCAAAAGCCAGTCCGGGAACGCAGAATAAAAGACCTGCCGACAATACATGTCCGATTTGCCTGCCCATAAAATCGTACAGCATCATACCCGCTCCACCCAGCAGTGCGAGGATATACAAGCGGCGAAAATCGATAAAATATGCGGTCAGGCCAAGCGTTAATAAAATATACGCGCCGAGAGCCGTCGATTTGAAATAGCCTGTCCATACATGGTGGTACGCCCCGCTGACTGCAAGAATTAACAGAGTAGTTGTAGTTATAGCTACAATCCAGTAAACATAGCGCATATTCTTTTTTCTTTTCAGGTGCTTATCTCCCAGCCTGACAATACCGAGACGGGGATTTGTGATTAGTTTCCTTCCTGCATGAAGGAGTGCGATCGGCGGCACGAGCAGCGCCACTGTTATAAAACGGGAAACGCCGATGTTCTCAAGTGCGTAGATAGCGCCAGCGATAATAAACATAAATCCGCAGAATATATCGATAAGGCCGTCGCAATAGGTCGCGCGGTATATTTTTTTTTCGAGGCTTTCAAGATAGTCATCGTTCAACATAATCACACCTCCCCGTCAATCAGCGGCTTATATGTCCTGAGAAACCGTATAAAAGTAAGCAGCCCTATTGCAAGAACGACAGCAGATAAAAAAAGGGTAAAGGTATGGCGGTCCTGTATGACACCATACAGCTCAAGTGTTCGAGACAGCGGTATTGTAACGCCAAACAGAACACCGTACAGATAATAACGCCTGTTGTTCATGAAATACGCCAAGAAAGAAAAAACCAGCATAATGATCACGGCCGCTACGAAAAGGCTCAAGAGAATTCTTCCTGCCAGGACATTGCCTCTTTTGCTGAAGAGGAGCACAAAGAGAGATGCCATCGATGCTGCCAGAACAGCGCTCACAACGCGCAGTTTCCTTATCCTTCCCGCGCCGAATTTAACGTGGCCAACCCGGGGAACCGTAATCGTTCTCCGAGCTATGGTAAACACTAACAAAAATATTGCATAGACGGGAATTATGAAATTATCACTCAAGTGTAATTTTGAAAGGAGGGCAGGCACAACAAAAACCAGCCCGAACATGATATCGTACAAGCCATCCTGTACATTGCTCATACAATAGGCGTCTTTCTCGATTTTTTTCAGATTGACATCATTCGTCATTACTGAACCTCCTCTACAGGCAGGGGGTATTTGTTAATAAAAGTTAGCAACTTATGAATTCCATAGAAAAGGATGCAAATACCGGGGATGCCCCATGAAATCATGTTGTGCCACGGATCTCCTACGATATTTCGTAGGATTTCAACACATAGAACTCCGCTCCCTATAATAAAGCCATACGTTGTCAGGCGGGGAATTCCAAGCAGCCGCGCTTTTACCGACATAAGAGCCACAACACCCACAGCGATGGTAAACGGCACCTTAAAGCCGGAAATTGCCACACCGAATACATCGGTGAACTTACCCAAAGCGGTGAGACTGACCAGCACGACGAGTACGATGAGCGACAGTACCGACAGCCTGACCGATATTTTTTGCGCCGCTTTACGCTCAGAGCCGAATTTAACGAAACCGATCCGCGGGGCCGTTATATTTCTTTTACCGAAATAGATGAGTAATGAAGCGAATAAAACCGGGATAGGAACCATTATCAGAATGTACCAGCGTCCTATCAACTCGCGGATAACCGGCATAACCGCGAAATTAACGAGCAGCATACCGATAATGATGTCGACGAAACCGTCCTCGTGTGTGGTCATCCACGCTTTCTTTTCCAGTTCAGTCAGATTGATATCGGATGTCATATTATGTCTCCTCTGATGGTACGGTATATGTGCGGATGAAGCGGAACAACAAACCTGTTCCGTAAAGAATAATTGCAGCGCCGATAAATATGACCCTCGACGGCTCATCGCTGTAGAGGAGTTGACCGGGTACGAGTACCAGAAAAATCGAGACGATATATGCATAATATCGGTTGATTCCGAAATAAAGGGCTCCGGCGCCGAGCGGGATAGAAAAGACTACCGAGACTATAAGCAGCGGATACATAGTGAATATATCCAATCCCGGCATAATGTCTCGTTTTATCGCGATAAATAACGTGACGGCAAAAACGAACGTGCCGAGAAAAACCATGACAAACAGCCAAATAGTTTGGCGGGCTTTTCTGAAAACAACGTTCCCCATGCGCGGTGCGGTTATCAGCTTTTTTATGGGCATCCACGATGATATCATCACAAAAGAGAAAACCGGTAGAACCCAAAAATGTTCGAGTACCATCTCAATGCCGAAGCCCAGTATGATAAAGCCTATC
>JABHYP010000371.1 GCA_018656855.1 Candidatus Latescibacterota bacterium
TACACTGCGGGCTGTCAAACACCTCCGAAGTAATTTCCTCATCCCTGTGAGCCGGGAGACAATGGCTTACGAGACAATGGTTTCCTGCCCGGGACATCAATTTGCTGTTTACCTGAAAATTTTTAAATGCTGCGGCCCTCTTTACAGTCTCTTCTTCCTGGCCCATGCTGGCCCAGACATCTGTGTAAACCAAATCGGCGTCTTTCACCGCACTCTCCGGATCGTTTGTAAGCCTGAATGATGTTCCATGTTCCGAAGCGCTTTGCATAGCCTGAACTGAAATTGCTTCATCGGGTTCGTATCCCTGAGGACAACACATCGTGAAATGCATCCCCGCGAGAGGGGCGATAAGCATGAGACTGTGCGCAACATTGTTGCCGTCGCCGACAAATACCATGCGCTTTCCATCGAGTTCGCCGAGATGTTCTTTCAAAGTAAGCATGCACGCCAGAGCCTGGCACGGGTGTTCAAGATCGGTCAGCGCATTAATAACCGGGATTTTGGAATTTTGTGCAAGTTCGTCAATTATTTCATGACCGAAAATCCGCATAATGATGCAGTCAACCCATCGTGACAGATTTTTTGCTCCGTCCGAAATAGTTTCACGTTTTCCAAGCGAAATGTCGTTGCCGGGCATATAGATACTTTTACCTCCGAACTGACACATCGCTACCTCGAAGGTTACCCGCGTTCTAAGCGACGGCTTGTCAAAAATCAGAACGGCAGTTCGTCCCCGTAAAACCTTATAATATGCCGGAATATCCGCTTTTATTTTGAGCGCGGTTTCTATCAATAGAGAATAATCTTCGCTGGTAATATCCCGAATGCTCAGTAAATCTTTTTTCATAATATCCTCTGAATGTAGAACCTTCACCTTTCAACGATCAACTGCTTATCTGACTTTTTTCTTGCTGCCGAAAGTTGAATGCTGAAAGCTTTTAAACCGATCTATTCATAAATTTACCGCAGAGACGCAGAGGCCGCTGAGATAAAGCAATAATAATATTTTTTGTTTTTTTAGACCTTAAAATGATTTATATATGCTTTTTAATTTATTGTTTTCCTCTGTGTACTCTGCGCCTCTGCGGTTAAGTAATTTTTTGTGAATAATCCGGGTTAAAGAATATATCGGCTTAAATTTTCATCTTTAATAATAGCGTTTAATTCTTCCTGCACCATTTTTTTCGTAATTTTGATTTTTTTAATTCCGCTTTTTTGCGGATCCTCAAAGAGAATGTTTTCAAGCAGCGTGGTCATGATAGTATGAAGCCTCCTGGCGCCGATATTTTCAGTTTTCTGATTGACTATATCGGCGCTGGCGGCAATCTCGCGCAGAGCCGCATCGGTAAATGCCAGTTCTACGCCATCGGTCATCAGAAGAGCCTGATACTGCTTGATGAGTGCGTTTTGAGGCTCCTTGAGAATACGATAGAAGTCATCCTCATTCAAGCTGTCAAGCTCTACCCTGATAGGGAATCTTCCCTGGAGTTCGGGGATCAAATCGGACGGCTTGGAGGAATGGAATGCCCCTGCGGCAATAAACAGGATATGATCGGATTTGACCATACCATACTTGGTCATAACGTTCGAGCCTTCGATTATCGGAAGAATATCACGCTGAACGCCCTCACGGGAGACATCAATGGTATCGTGAGAATAGCTCCCGGCGATTTTGTCAATTTCATCAATAAAAACTATCCCGGATTGTTCAACCATGGTTACCGCTTCCTTCGTTACACTGTCCATGTCGACCAGCTTACGGCTTTCATCCTGCTGAAAAACGGTCCTGGCTTCCCCGATTGTTACCTTGCGCTTTTTTTTGCGGCCGGAAAAAGCTCCTCCGAAGATCTCCTGGATATTAATACCCATTTCCTCCATTCCCTGGGGAGTAAACACCTCAAGAACCTGGTGTCTGTCCTCGGGCATGTCGATCTCGATTATTCTTTCATCAATTCGGCCGTCAATAAGCTGATCATGAAGTTTTCTTCGGGTTTTAACTCCTCTTTCATCTGCCCCCGCCGCCTTTATTGCCGGAGCTTTTGGCGCCGGCAGGAGAATGTCCAGAATCCGTTCATTTACCATTTTTTCAGCGGATTCCCTGACTTCTTTAGTTCGTCTTTCCTTTAGCATGTTCACCGCAAGGTCGGCAAGATCCCGTATTATCGACTCCACGTCGCGGCCGACATATCCAACCTCGGTAAACTTGGACGCTTCAACCTTGATAAAGGGCGCATCCGCAAGGGTAGCGAGACGGCGTGCAATTTCGGTCTTTCCGACACCCGTAGGACCGATCATTATGATATTATTAGGCATGATCTCATCGCGGATTTCCTCGGGGACCATTCGACGACGCCAGCGGTTCCTGAGCGCGATTGCAACCGACTTTTTAGCCTGTTCCTGACCTACAATGTATTTATCAAGTTTCCCAACTATTTCACGGGGCGTTATAGGCAGATTATCTTTTTTTCTATTCATAATCAAAGTTCCAGTACGGTGATATTGGTATTCGTGTAAACACAGATGGATGCCGCAATCTTTAATGATTTTTCAACTATATTTGCAGCGGATAAACGGCTGCTGTCCATGTAAGCACGAGCCGCGGCAAGTGCAAACGTAGCGCCGGAACCGATCGCCACGATACCGTCATCAGGCTCGATTACATCTCCATCGCCGGAAACAAGATAGGTATTTTTTATATCCATAATAATAAGCATTGCCTCAAGGCGTCTGAGGTTTCTGTCGGTACGCCAGTCCTTTGCAAGTTCGACAACCGCCCGCGGCATGTTGCCGGAAAATTCTTCCAACTTTGTCTCGAATTTCTCAAAAAGAGCGAATGCATCCGCTGTCGCGCCAGCGAAACCGGCAATAATGGCATTATTGTAAAGATGCCTGAGTTTTAAAGCTCCGCTTTTAAGTATCGTATCTCCAAGCGTAACCTGCCCGTCGCCGCCCAGCGCGACTTTGCCGTTACGCCTGAGACCGATTATAGTCGTGGAATATATTCTTTCCCGCTTCATATTAAATACCTCGTTCAAAATTCAAAAATTAAAATTCCAGATATCAAGAGCTTCAAATTGTTTTTTTTCAGACATTATGAAAACTCATAATTTGATATTTTTGCTTCAGTTTTGCCATTCTTAGAATCTTAAATTTGGGATTTTAAAATACTTTATGCTCTCGGATGTGCCTGGCGAAAGGCTTTAATAAGCCTGTCCATAGTCACATGGGTATAAATCTGTGTTGTTGATAGTGACGAGTGTCCCAGAAATTCCTGCACCGCTCGAAGATCAGCACCGTTGTCAAGCATATGTGTGGCAAACGAATGCCTTAACACATGGGGACTCAGGTGTTCCTTTTCCGAAATAGAGTGAAGGTGTTTTGAAACTGCCGACTGGATGCTGCGTTGAGCCATTCTGGCGCTTCTGTTACTGATAAACAATGCATTTTCACAGGCAATTCCACTTTTGTCAAGGCGCTTCTTTCTCCAAGGCAAATATTTTTCAACAGCTTCTTTTGCCTTGCGTCCGAATGGGATGATGCGCTCCTTTTTCCTTTTACCCAGAACGCGCAGCACGTTGTTATGAAAATCGAGACTGTCGGTATCTAGGCCGTTCAGTTCCGAAAGACGGATTCCGGTACTGTAAAAAAGTTCGAGAATTGCAAGGTTTCGGCACGGTATCATTCCTTTGCCTTGTGGCGCGTCCATCGCAAGCTCAATCTCCTCTTTACTCAGGAATACCGGCTCTTTATGTTCGGTTTTAGGAGTTTTTATTTCTCCGGCTACGTTTCTGTCGATTATGTTTTCCATTGTCAGAAATTTCCCTAATGACTTGACTGAAGCCAGCTTCCTGACTATTGATTTCCGTGATAGACCGGAGTTTGAAAGCACATAGAGATACTCGCGAATATTTGCACGGGTAAACGAGCTGATGGTAACACTT
Organism: Candidatus Latescibacterota bacterium; assembly: GCA_018656855.1. Lineage (GTDB taxonomy): Bacteria > Latescibacterota > Latescibacteria > Latescibacterales > Latescibacteraceae > JABHYP01. The sequence continues at coordinate 3,942 of JABHYP010000371.1, forward strand.
TCATCTCCGGAAATACCGGACAGGTATTCGATGAACTGTGTAAGATCACGCTCATATGCCTCAATCGTGTGCCTGGAATAATTTTTCTGAACATCTATATACTTTAAAAATTTTTGTAAATGACTGTGCATTATTCGATCCGGTTATTCAGTAAAGTAAGCAAACAAGAATTTGTATAAATACAGCCCCCCTCCTGGGGATTTGGGGGGGCGTAGCGGAGCTAATTAGATAAACGTAATTCTTTATTTTTCAATGTTAATTCATGCGCTTTTTGCCAGGCATCAATATCTTCAAATTGTATTTTTTCAGGCATTATGAAAACTTATAATTCTACATTTTCTGCTTTAGCTTTGCCATTTATTGAATATTAAATTTTGAACTATTTTTTAAGCGTTTCAAGATCAAAAGTGCTTCTGCACCGTGGGCATGAGCAGGATTCACCGTTCTTTGTCTCAACCAATGTAGGACAGCCACAGTTCGGGCATGTAATAGAGACTGGTAATGTCCAGCTTGCGAATTTACAGTCAGGGTAGCGGCTGCAGCCGTAAAAAATCTTTCCCTTTTTTGATTTTTTTTCTACCATCTCTCCTTCGCAGCTTTTCAAAGGGCATTTCACACCCAGGGAATAGGGCTTGATATTCTTACATTCCGGATATTTCGAGCAGCCCAGGAATCTACCGTACTTGCCTTTTTTCACCTCCATCGGGGAACCGCATTTTTCACAAACTTCATCTGTTTTTTCAGTTTCCTGCTCATCTATAGACCTGGTATTCTTGCAACTGGGGAAACCGGAACATGCCATGAATTTCCCGTTGCGACCCCAGCGTATGACCATTGGTTTTCCGCATTTATCACAGAGCTCATCCGTCTTCTCAATCAGGGATTCTTTTAATTCATGTCTCTGGTTTTCAAATCGTTCCAACGATTTATTGAAAGGTACATAAAATTCGTTTACAACATCGCGCCACTCATTATCGCCGGATTCAACTTTATCGAGATCATTCTCCATATTGGCGGTAAAATCCGCGCTGAATACATCAGGAAACTGCGAAACAAGAATCTTGTTCACACTCCGACCAAGTTCGGTGGACTGCAGCTTTCTCTTTTCCCTCTGAACATATTTTCTGGTCTGGATGATGTTAATTATCTGTGCATAGGTCGATGGCCTTCCTATTCCACGCGCTTCAAGCTCTTTTACAAGGCTTGCTTCGTTAAAGCAAGGAGGCGGTTTGGTAAAATGTTGAGAAGGTATCGTTTCCTTATGTTTCAGCTTATCTCCCCCGGCAAGGGCAGGTAATTCCAAAACAGGGGATTCCTCATCATTATTTTCCTTTTTGATATCCATATATGCCGCCAGAAAACCCTCATAATCAAGATGTCTCGCGTTTGATCTCAGTTCATACTTTTCCGCGGTAATATCAACTGTGACAAGTGAATATTCCGCTGATTTCATCTGAGATGCAACAAACTTGTTCCATATAAGGGTATACAGTTTCATCTGTTCGGAAGATAAATAAGCCTTTACTTTCTCCGGTGGTCTCGATATCGAAGCGGGCCGAATTGCCTCATGAGCATCCTGCGCACCTTTCTTAGACCTGTATAGATTGGGTTTTGGGGGAAGGTGTGTTCTCCCCCATTTTTCAACTATATAAGCCCGTACCTCCTCGATAGCCTCGGGGGCGATCCGGGTGGAATCAGTTCTCATATAGGTGATAAGGCCTGCCGAGACATCCTTAAGTTCCACCCCTTCATAAAGCGACTGGGCAACCCGCATGGTCCTGGATACGGCGAAACCGAGCCTGCCGGCAGCTTCCTGTTGAAGAGTACTGGTTATAAACGGCGGGGAAGCGTGTCTTTTCTTTTTCTTTTTTGTGACATTCTTCACAATAAACGGGAGTTCTGAAAGCTCTTTTACAACTGCTTCGGACTCGTCAGAATTTTTTATCTTTAATTCCTTGCCGTCCTTTTTAAGAAGTTTGGCCTCAAACTCCTCATTTTTTTGTGTCGCAAGCAGTACCTTTATAACCCAGTATTCTTCAGTAACGAACAATTCGATTTCTCTGTCACGCTCTACAATCAGCCGAAGCGCAACAGACTGTACACGCCCCGCAGAAAGTCCCGAATAAATGGTCTTCCATAGAATCGGGCTGACCTTGTAACCCA
>JABHYP010000372.1 GCA_018656855.1 Candidatus Latescibacterota bacterium
AATACAAACGGATTGGTTGCGCCGCCGCTGAAATGCAGAATAAGTGTTAAAAGCAGGAGATCAATGTTGATCTGGACTCTGATAAATGCGACAAGACGTTTTGCGATTGTGTTCTTATCGCCGTTAAGTGAAAGGCTCGCGAATCGATAATATAAAACATATGCGACATTGCTGATAAAGAGTAGTAAAGTTATAATCCACAAAGCTGTATAATTCAAATTGGCAATATTTATTAACTGCCCGGAATTTAATATTGCCAGTACTGCACCGAGAAAAGCAAGAAACAGAAACCTCATAGATAGAATCCATTTCGGGCTCCATATTATCGGCACATGAAGTAAAGATGTCGGATGCTCTTCCCTTGTGATGTAATCATTCAGCAATATTAAATCCCCGTTTTATTTGCACAATGAAAAGCGCGAGTGAATTGCCATCCCCGGGAAAGCTGCAAGATTAATATCTTTTAATGCATACAGAATGTTTCAGTTATTTCAGCTTCATTTCCAATGTTTTCAAAAGCGTATTTATGTCAATGGGTTTCTGAAATACCCCATTAATACCAAACTCCGAGAAGTCAACGTTGGCAGCAAGGGAATCGCCAACTGAAGACAACATGTATAACGGCGCAGTATTGTTGAGAAGCTTTATTTCTTTGGCAAAGTCATTGCCGGCATCAACAATTTCCATCATTAGATCCACTATAATGAAATCCGGATTGTGGGCTTTATATTTCTTTAATCCTTCTTCAGCAGAAAGGGCGCTAATCATGATATAGTCATTTTTTTCCAGCACCATTCTGAGGGATTCGAGAATATCGTTGTCGTCATCGATGCTTAAAATTACATATTTTCCGTCTTTCATTTTTATTTACTCCATATTTTTGGCAGCAGCCTTTATTTCAAATCGTTCGGGTGAAAGGACCCGGCACATAACATAGGGACTAAAAACTCGACAGCTTTCCTTTTATTTTCAAGAGCCCCCGGAGTCATTTTCTCGGTGAACATGTCAAACGAATAACCCCTGATTCCCAAAAGATATCCCTCGGTTTTCGCATTGAACAAATCGTGTGCAAGTCCCATAACAGTCTCGGGAGTAACGGAATGCGAGCTGAAACTGTCACTCCGTTTGGGAGAAAGGTGTGAAAAAGTAAACGGTTCCCCGCCTTCCACGGATGCATCGACGAAAACAACAGAGTCATGCTCGGCAACAAATGCCGCGTCTTCGATAGTAAGCTGATAATCGGAATCGACACTGAGTCCCTCTATTTCAAGGTTTTCAATCTCCCCTGCAACTGCAGGCCCAATACCATCATCCTCACGGGCAGGATTACCGAAACCGATCAATAGCATTTTATGTGAAAGAGAATTTATCAATTTTTCACTTTCTTGTCAATAAGGTTGTCTTCGCAGTCGTACAACTCAACTTTTAGCGGCATTTGACCCATTGCGTGTGTTGCGCAGGAAAGGCACGGATCATATGCACGTATTCCAACCTCGATGCGGTTCAGCAGGCCCTCGGTGATTTCATTTCCGGACAGGTACTCCTCGGCAATTCCCTGAACAGCACGGTTCATTGGTTCGTTGTTATTCGTCGTGGACACTATAAGGTTCGCCATGATAACCTGGTCATCGTCGTTGACCTTGTAGTGATGGAACAAAGTGCCGCGCGGGGCCTCGAGGAGACCGACTGCCTCGGAGCGGCGTTCACCGGTAACAACAAGGTCATTACCTTGCAAATCATCATCATGCAGCAGTTCGTTCATTTTTTCGGCCGAATGCAGAATCTCTATCATTCGTGCCCAATGATACGCCATCGTAACGTTGTTCGTTTTCCCATCCGTTATCGAAAAAAACTCCTTCCGGGCTTTCTCAGCCAACGGAGTGTCGATAAAATCGCATGTGTTGAGACGTGCAAGCGGCCCAACTCGATACCACCCGTTTTCCGGCCCGATGGACTTTATAAACGGGAATTTCATATAAGACCAGTCGCGTACTTCTTCAGCAATATAATCAGTATACTTACTGTAATCAACATTATCAAATATTTTGTTTCCGTCTTTGTCGATAGCGCGGAGGTTGCCATGATAGATATCCAATGCTCCGTCCTCACGGACAAGGGAGAGATGATTGGAATCGAATGAACCGAACGATGCGAGGCTTTCGATGTTTGCAATTGTATAGTCTTTCGCAATTTTCACCGCGCTGAGCGACCATTCGATCATACTATCTATGTCTTTCAATAAGAAATCGCGCTCTTCGATTGAAAGATTTTTGTTCACACCGCCTGGTACTGCGCCGGTGCCATGAATTTTCTTTCCTGCCGTAAGTTTGATGACCTCCTGGCCGTATTTCCGCATCATGACACCCTGAACAGCGAGGTCGGGATATTCTTTCGCTACACCTATGACATTACGTTTTTCCGGATCAGCATCGAATCCGAACAAGAGGTCTGGCGAGCAAAGATGGAAAAAGTGCAAGGCGTGGGATTGAAAAAACTGGCCGTAATGCATAAGGCGACGCATTTTCTCCGCAGTCGGAGTAAGATTTTCCCCGCCGACAATAATATCCATCGCCTTGGCCGCAGCGAGGTGGTGGCTGACGGGACATATGCCGCACAGGCGCTGAACGAGCACCGGCACTTCCCAGAAAGGGCGCCCCTGAATGAATCGCTCGAAACCCCGAAATTCAACAATGTGCAGTCGCGCCTGCCTGACTTTGTTGTTGTCGTCGAGAAGCAGGGAAACTTTTCCATGCCCTTCGACACGTGTTATAGGCTCGATAACAATCCTTTTTAAGTCCTTTGTTTCTACAGTCATATTGTCAATACCTCGTTTTATGAATCAGTCATACTTTATAAGTTGATATGGAAGATCAACCGGTTTGTCGGTTAACAGGGCGACAAGCGCCTCCCATATGGCATCGGCCGGAGGAGGACATCCCGGCAAATGCAAGTCTATTTTTACCACTTCCTCGCAGGTATACACCCTGTCTAAAAGAAGCGGAAGTTCTTTGTCGGTAGGGATTTTTCCATTCGGATTATATACAGTTGGACCGTTCAGATAGGCCTCATCAAAACATTCTCTGAGCGGTATGTTGTTCCGCATTGCCGGTATCCCGCCCATAATAGCGCAGTCGCCCAGGGAAATAAGAATATCGCAGTTCTTACGGAAATCCTGGAGAACACGTACGTTTTCCTCGTTGGCGCATCCGCCTTCAACGATTCCCACAAGGCAGCGATCGGTGAATTCTTTTATGTCAGTAATAGGTGATTTATTGAAATCAATCAACTCGACCAGTTTAAGAATTCGGTCGTCTATGTCAAGAATTGACATATGGCAGCCGAAACAACCTGCGAGCGATGTTGTTGCAACTTTGGGTTTAGCCATTCGACCGCTCCTTATTTTCTATATCGGAACCGATAGGTTTTTGATCATAGAGCCGTTTGCCGATAGGAACAGCAAAGCCAACTCTTTTCTTAATGATTGCACCGACAGGGCAAATATCAGCGGCTTTGTCGGCTTTGTTCATATCTGTATCTGAAAGACCCGATGATGAATTAACTGTCACTTTCTTATTTATTCCACGTCCGACAAACTGGAAAACGTTTTTACCGTCGATATCACGTGAAGCCCTCACACACCGGGCGCAGAGTATACAGCGATTACCGTCGATAAAAAACTCCGGATGAGAGGCGTCCAGCTCACGGTCGGGAAAGAGATACGGGAGCGTCGGCGCAAATATACCGAAACGGTATGCAAGCGCCTGCAGTTCACAATTCCCGCTCTTCTCGCAAAACATGCAGAAATGGTTGCCCTCGACAAAAAGCATTTCAATAATAGTCTTTCTGATATTATTTACCTCTTCGCATTCGCTGTCTACAATAATACCCGGAGAGACAGGCTGTGTACAAGCCGAATGGGGACGACCGTTTATAAGTACGGTACATACCCTGCAGCTTCCATGGGGAATCAGGTCTTTATGAGCACAGAGATGGGGTATATAGATACCGGCTGCCTCTGCGGCCTTCAGGATACTCTGTCCCTTTTCCGCTGACACATCGACACCGTCAATCGTAAAAATTACTTCGTTGTTCATCTCGTTTCCTTTATTTATGGGAATGGACCGATTTTCTGCCGCATATTTCTTCCGAAACTTTCAGCACTTCTTCAATATTAAAGACCGGCTGCATACCGTCACTGTTTTTATGAACAAGAGAATCATACTCCGAACGGAAATTCTTTAAGGAAGTTAGAACGGGATTCGGCGATGTTTGTCCCAGGCCGCATCTGCTTGCAGCTTTAACCGTTTTGCAGAGTTCTTCCAGATATTCGATATCGGCGGGCTCACCCTTGCCGCTCATAATCTTCTCGAGATAGTTAATGATTATTTTATTTCCGACCCGGCAAGGTGTACAGTAGCCGCAGCTTTCTTCGTTAAAGAATTCCATGAAATAGTGAACGATCTCAAGTATGTTTCTTTTGGGGCTGAAAATCATAATCGAACCGCCGGTTACAAGATCGTCGTAACAAATAGCTTTACCGAAATCATCTTTACAAATCATCTGC
>JABHYP010000373.1 GCA_018656855.1 Candidatus Latescibacterota bacterium
CAGAGCATTGAAAGCCGGACACAGTTTCACTACAAACGGCCCGATGCTCACCATGACGGTTAATGACAGTCAGGCGGGAGAGACGGTTACGCTCAAGGATAAAAAAGCTCATGTGGTCTGTGAACTTTATTCATGCAGGCCTATAGACCGGATCGAAATAATATGTGACGGCGAGTGTGTCCACACAATCGAACCGGAATTATCAGATTTCTCGGCTGTCATTGTTGCCAGCATTCCTGTTTCCGAGAGCGGATGGATTTGTGCACGGTGTTTCGAGGATATAAAAGACAATGCCAGATTTGCACACACAGCCCCGGTGTTCGTGACTGTTCCGGGAAAACCGTTCAGGCCGAAACACTATGCAGCGGACTACTTTCTTCGTAAAACACAAGAAGTAATTGCGGAAGCGGAAAAAGCAGACTTTCCCAGCGAAGAAGCACGTGAAGCATCGATGGATGTTTATCGCCAAGCGCTGTTAATTTACAAGGATCTGTTACAAAAGAGCCTATGAGACGCATGAAAAATGCTTATAAAATGAGCGTATTTTGCTGCATTTCTGAATTTTATTTATTAGGGCAAACACATAGGTTTGCCCCTACATTGAATTTCGAATTTTAAAAACCTTAAACCTGTAACTTTATCACAAAATCAAACGGAGAACATCCCATGTCGGACAAAAAGACGAACAATATTTCAGAAAATGATACCATACCCGATTTTACCATCGACAGGCTGGGGACGCCCCGTTACGATTCACCTTTAAAAGCCCACATGGAAGACAAACTCGGCACTCACGGTTTTGTCAGGGACGATGAACGTATTGTCTACAATCCCAAACTCAAACATATTAAATCCTGCGTTTCTGAGGGAATAGATCCTCCTTCAATGGAGGTTGCCGGGCCGAGGGAAAAAATATTTTTCAATCCCTCCGATGTCCGCGCGGCAATAGTAACCTGCGGGGGACTCTGTCCGGGAATAAATGACGTTATCAGGGCGCTTTTCATGGAAATGCATTACCGCTACCATGTTAAGGAAGTTGTCGGCATCCGTTACGGTTTCAGCGGCCTTGTCCCACGTATCGGCAAAGCCCCTATCGTAATTACTGCCGGTATGGTCGAAAATATCCACAGGGACGGAGGCACGTTTCTCGGCTCATCCCGCGGCCCGCAGGATTCAGGAGAGATTGTAGATTTTCTTGAACGGGAACGTATCAATATCCTTTTTACTATCGGCGGGGATGGCACCCAGCGCGGATCGCTTGACATCGCTGAGGAAGTCGAACGAAGAAAGCTCAATATTGGTATCATCGGTATTCCTAAAACCATTGATAACGATATTTCCTTTGTAGAGCGGTCATTCGGCTTTCGCACGGCTGTATCGATAGCAAGGGATGTTCTCCAGAGCGGACATGAAGAAGCGAGAGGCGCTTATTACGGTGTTGCCGTTGTCAAGCTCATGGGAAGAAATTCCGGATTTATAGCAGCAATGGCGGCGGTTGCAAACGGAGATGCTAATTAAGTGCTTGTCCCGGAGGTTCCCTTCGATCTTGACGGCAAGCACGGATTTCTGAAGGTACTCGAAAGAAGGCTTGAAGAACGCAACCATGCGCTTGTTGTAGTTGCGGAAGGCGCCGGCCAGGATCTTCTCGAAAAGGATAATAAACAGAAGGAACGCGACGCTTCGGGGAACATTATTCTCGGAGATATCGGCATATATGTAAGAGACTGCATAGCTTCTAGGTTCAGCTCAGGATGGCAGGAAGCCACAGTTAAATACATAGATCCCAGCTATGTTATCCGGTCTTCCCCGGCAAACGCCGACGACAGTGTTTTTTGCACCAAGCTTGCGCATAACGCGGTGCATGCCGCCATGAGCGGATGCACGAAAATGGTGGTGAGCCTCTGGAATAATACCTTTACCCATGTGCCAATGTCAGCGGTGATTTCCAGTAAAAAACAGATCAATCCTCTCAGCCCGGAATGGCTCGCTGTGCTTGAAACCACTGGACAGCCGGCTTCAATGAAAAATTAGATATGACGTCTTAATAACAACACATATTATTAAAAAAGGAGTCAGGAGCCAAAATAATTCGACAACTTAAAGAACGATAGTGCAAGTATTTTATTCTGGCTCCTGACTCTTGACTTCTGTCTTTATATATAGAAGTGTCTTACCATGTGCGTGTTCTGAGGAATTCTTTAATTTCCTCAGCCGTCATCTTTTCTCCCCGCTTCTTCAGCCACTGGGCGAAGTCTTTTTCAAGCTCGTCAGACCATCTTGTATCGATCTGTCCGGGGGTATAGACGCCCGCTGTAAGACGCTCGTAGCCGAATGCATCACGCAGCCTGACAACTTCCGATGTTTTGACAATCTCTTCGGCAAGATGCGGAGGAATGAAGATAATACCTTCGCTTTTCGCAAGGACAACATCACCTGGCATGACAGTAGCCTCGCCGATTCGGGTGGGTGAATTGAGCCCCATGAGCATGACCTTCTTTTCTTCCCTGGGGTATCCGGGGTCCCAGCCGCGGCTAAAAACGGGAAAGTTCTCCATCTGTATGACGTCTTCCATGTCACGGTTGCCGCCATCTACGACAATCCCAGTACCTGTCTTTGCCCGTATCGCATGAGCAAGATTACCGCCGAAAAAACAGCCGTAACGCACTCTTCCTAACATATCGACGACAGGGACATCGCCATCGACGAGCGTATCAATCACCCAGGAGTTCTGTCCCCCGATGCGACCATCTTTTTTCCCTTCAGCCTCGATAATTTCGTTCACACCGGTCCGCATCGGCATGAAACCGACTGTTACTGCTCTCCCGACAAGAACCGCATCATCCTGTGACATTACCCAATCACCCTCATACTGGCTAAAATAACCATATCGTCTGCAGACAGCCCACGCTTCCTCAAGAGCGACTTTTTTCATGCGCTCGATAATTTCTTCAGGCACTTTTGGACGGCCGTCCGGGAAGCGTTCTCCTTTCCAGTGCGGGGTATATTTAATAAGTTCTTCTTTCGAATACGTGCCTATCTGGGCAAAAGTATTCACGGAAGAAAAAACGATGCATATAATACATGTAAAACACACAGCGAGTAAGACCACTTTCACTTTCATTTAAACCTCCTTTGGTATTAATTTAGTATCTATTGTTTCGGTCATTTATTAACAGTTAAACTGCTGCTGCTGAAAGAATCTCATATACCCTCTTTGCCACCGGCACCTCCTCGCCTTCTTCCATCATAGCGGGATTAATGTAATTGCCGAAAACATATATTCTGGGATTACCCTCAAACATCTGTTTTGTAAACTCTTCTGTTGTCAGTTTAACCGAATTCTGATCCCAGTTTATTCTCATTCTCATTACAACATTAGAGCGTCCGCTCGGTGGAAGTATCTCGGTGGTGACTGAGGGAACCTGCATTGCCTTTTGAGCGATGTAATCGAGAATCCTTTCCCATTCTTTCCATTCGGCTTCATGATCCCTGCCATTTATCCAGAGATCGAGCGCCGTTAGGCCGCCCATAATCGTTTCCTTTGATATTTTCATGGGGCGGCCGAATGCATGATGCGGAGCCATGTTCAGGAAAGCCGCCTGGCAGAGGTCTTTCCGCCCCAGAAGAATCCCGGAATCCTGCGGTCCTCGTATGTATTTACCGCCACTGTAAGCCACAAGATTGACACCGGCCTCAATATAGATATTAGGGACATTGGGCTGTTCCGCTGCCGCATCAACGAAAACTGGAACGCTATGCTTTTTCCCGATGCGCACTATATCCTCGAGGGGAATTATCCCTCCCCTGTCAAAAACCGCGCCGAATGTCGCAATCATCGCAGTCCGGTCGTTGACTGCGGCTTCCATTTCTTCGGTCGAATTTACTTCAACCATTTTTACGCCGGTCATCCATATACATCGGTCGTAAACATTACGGTGTTTTTTTGGCATTATGCATTCATTTTTCATACTACTGGTATCGGGTAGCATCGCCATCTTTTCAGGGTCGGCGCCAGCAACACACGCGCAGGTCCCACCAACCATACAAGCCGCACAGCCGCCTGAAATCATTCCCCATTCAGCGCCCGTCAGCTTGGCCAGCCGCTCTCCCACTCGTTCCATAAGATCGTCGAGGTGAATGAAGTGCTTGCTTGCCTCTTCCATCGCCTGTTTGACCTCCGGCCGC
>JABHYP010000374.1 GCA_018656855.1 Candidatus Latescibacterota bacterium
ATTACATATTCCAAAAAATTCAATCCTATGTCTGTTTGGAGTTAAACCTGTTTTTTTTGCGATTTTGTTATTGAGCGCATTGTCTACAGGTACATCAAGGTCAATGACTTTGTTACAGTTTTCGCAGATGAAATGATAATGCGGTTCTATTCGGGCCTCAAATCTGTCAAAAGTACTCCCAAAGTCTATTTTCTTGACAAAATCCTGTTCAATCAAGATATTTAAATTACGATATATTGTTCCCAAACTGAGACCGGCGAACTCATCCTTCAACTCATTATAAATCCAGGTTGCTGTTGGATGAGTGTTTGTTTCTTTGAGAATTTCAAATATACGATCACGTTGTTTGCTATGTCGAAATTTCTTCATTTTACATAAGACCTTATTAATAATCGTTATTATTATTAATATATATATAACCAAAAATATTTGTCAAGAATAATTTGTTTCTCTTCTAAAATTTCACAGGAGTAATACGGGAGCATTTTATGAAAAAACTCTGATAAATCCTGATAAAATGTGATAAGCTCTGAGAGTAAATAAACCGATCACACTCAAGAGCCTATCTCGTATTATGCTGATTCATAAAGACTTACAAAAACAATCTAGCGCGGGTTCGATTCCCACCGCCTCTACCATTAATATTCATTAATAACAATAATTTATGTATGGAAATAAATTGTATGTAAACAGTATGCAAATCATTAATCATATCCATAAAAAACCACCAATACTTTCAGTAATTGATGGTTTTTTCTTTGTTTATTAGCATTAATAAATATTGGCTATAGACTAGTAAAGAGCCTATTTTTTCTATCTTCACACTGTTTCTGCTGTAATTCCACAAATACAATTCGCAGAACAACGTCCTCGGTGATCCCTTTACATTTTATCCGAGATTCCCCATATCAAGACGACTCTACATATCATCCTTATAATTTCGAACGTTTTTAGCTCCTGAAAAACACTGGGGGCTTGGCTTATCATTTTCATACCTATGTAGCCATCTCCGCCCATCGCCGTTTCAGCCATGCCCCAGATACCTCGGATATGATGAATATCTCAACCTTTTCCATATGGACATACTCAGCCTTATTCGCCCAATTCGGATTTAATGGCTTCAGAAGGTAGTATTCACCCTTTTGGTACACTCGCCCGTAGGGAATAGGTCGCCCTGGCTCAATCCCGTTCTCGTCATCAGGCCTGAGGAGCAGTGACATAGAGTGGTCTTTGATGGTTATTATCTTACGGTGTATAACAGATTGTGAGAGATTATCAAAACATGTGTAACGAATTATACTTTATGTAGAGATTAAACAAGATGATTTATTAAATAATTAATAAAAAATTCTTGACAGGAAGAGCATATATAATATATTATCAATAAATGATATGTATAATCTATTTGATATGTTTGGCATGTATTGCCAAGACACTCATCATGGTACTGAACAATGAAAAATAAAATAAATACTCAAGCGTTACCCTCAAATTTATTGACTTCGGGAGATGTCGGAAGATATTGTCAGACTAATGTTAGTCAGGTTAACAGGTGGATAAAGAATAATGAATTGAAAGCTTTCCGCTATCCCGGTGGGCACTATCGAATCACAAAAGAAGAGTTCAAATCATTTCTTGAGCGTAATGGTATTCCGGTAATCGAAGATTTTTTTGAAGATGTTGGAGGATTGAAGATACTGATAGCAGATGATGATCCCAATGTTGTTGATGCTATTCTCAATCTCCTAACCAAGCATGATAAAAGTTATCGTTTTGAAACTGCAAATGATGGTTATGAGGCTTTGTTAAAAGCTGGAACATTTAAACCGGATATTGTAATACTTGATATACGAATGCCCAAAATTGACGGGCTCGAGATATGCAAACGTATCAGGCATGATGAAAACATGAAAGCGGACATAAAAATACTGGCGATAACGGGGCATTCAGAAGCATACAGTAGAGATATGGTGATTGAAAGCGGAGCGAATGAGTATTTGCTTAAACCATTCGACATGAAAAGTATCTTAAACATTATCAATAATTTCTACCATGAGTGATAAAAAACAAAAAATCCTGATTGTAGATGATGATACATCATTTCGGGATGCTGTTTCCAGATTACTGATAAACAAAGGATATGTTGTTGTTCAGATTTCGGGATCAATCCCCGTTATTAAGACTATTATAAGAGAAAAGCCCGACATCATACTGCTTGATTTATTTATGCCGAGAGTAGGAGGTATTGAAATAATTCAGATGATGAACAGGTTGCATTTAAATATTCCGGTTGTAATAATCTCAGGTAATTTAAGCCCTTTATATATCAGGATTCTTCAGGACAGAGGGATTAGCCATTTTTTGGCAAAACCGGTTGGTATTAAGATTTTAATGTCTAAGGTCAGAGAAATTTTAGAGAAAAATGTCATTCATGAAGATTAAATCCCAATTCACCATATAAAACCACAAAATGCTCACGTAATATGTCATAACATTTTATTATATAATAATTATCATGCGCTTAAGTGTTTTTGAATTCTCGTGAATGCAATCATATCTTTGTTTAATAGGAATAGTAAATGTTTTGCGATAAATGCGGAACGGAAAACCGTGACGGAGCTAATTTTTGTGCCGGTTGCGGCTCCCAAATGCCAAAAAACATAACACCGGCTAGCCTGCCTGGTGCAAAATCACCCCAGACGGACGGCGGTGAAGAAAGCTATATCAAGAATTTCAGTGAAGCTGTTTCAGAGCGTTATAACATTATCCGTGAACTTGGAAGAGGCGGCATGGCCATTGTTTTTCTTGCTGAAGACAAGCGCCTCGAACGTAAAGTTGCTTTAAAACTTCTGCCCCAGGAATTCTCGTACGATGAGAATTTTGCTCAACGCTTTCTCCGCGAAGCCAAAATTTCCGCTAAATTGCTGCATCCTAATATCATCCAGATACACGATGTCGAGACGAGTGGTGATTTTTATTACTATTCAATGACCTATGTTGAGGGTATTTCTCTCGACCAAATTATCAAAAAGAGCGGTGCACTGAAACCGAAAGTTATAGCCAAGACGTGTGTTCTTGTCAGTTTCGCACTTCAGCATGCCCATGATCATGGAATTGTTCACCGTGATATTAAGCCCGAAAACATAATCATCAACAAAAAACGCCAGCCGATAGTTGTCGACTTTGGTATAGCCAAAGCCCAGAGAAGCGCTAAACTTTCCCAGACCGGTTTGTTTATCGGCACACCCATGTACATGAGCCCCGAACAAATCAAAGCTGAGAATGTAGACAGCCGTTCTGATATATATAGTTTGGGTTGTGTGCTGTATAAGATGGCCACCGGGGAAACGCCGTTTCACGGGCTCCAGCAAACAGCGCTGCTTTACAAGCAGGTAAATGAAATGCCTCCACCTCCGCAGGAATTAAACCAGACGATTCCTCCTGAGCTTTCCGCAATCATCATGAAAACACTGCAGAAAGATCCTGGAGATCGATATCAGTCTGCGTCCGAAGTCGGCAAGGCATTGCATGAGGCATTTCTTGCTGCACCGACGGGAAGTAACGATAAAGAGGCGAAAAAGCAACAGGCGCCGGCCCAAAAGGCAGCTCCTGCAAAAAATGAGGAGCAGTCGGGGATCGGCACTGGGTTACATATATTTACGACCAGCCAGGTCGGTAATTTCCCGTTCTGACTGCGTATCATGGGCAAGAACAATTTTGTCAGTGTCGAGAAGTTGCATATCTGGACGCATATCAACGAACGTGCCGCCGGGGGAGCCGCAATCATGCTGATATCGAGCGATCTCAACGAAATCCTCGGTATGTCCGACAGAGTTTGTGTGATGAGAGACGGCCGAGTACAAAAAATAATAAGCGCTGACGAGGCTACGGAAGAACTGATAATATCATACGCTCTCGGTGCGGGGGAAGCGGTGAGGTGAAAGGGGGATTTGGGTTAACGGACTGGCTAACCTACTTGAAAATCAGCGAAGCGGATTTACTTGTTACTATTCAGTGTATTGTTAGGCAATAGATATATCCCAGAAGGATACTTGCTGATTAGATGGTTTTTGCTCTTTTTTACCCTTTTTCAAATTACATTCCCGACAAAGCAACTGAAAGTTGGTGGGATCATTGATGCCCCCATCATATAACGGAATAATATGATCCAAATGGTATTGGTTAAACTGAAAGATTACACCGGAAACGTCTTTGAAACAAGCTTGGCAGCGCCCTTTGTCTCTGTGGTAAACCGCTTTCTCTAACCACTTGGGAATATAAGTTGGCCGCCTTAAATAGCCATTAGTATTGAACCACTTTTTGTTTTTATACTTTACATCGTCATCAATTGCCTGCCTGATTAAAATATTAAACTCAAAAAGAAACTCTCGATCGTTGAAGAGAATCTGGAAGGCAGATATCGTAGCTTTATGAATAGCAAAATTAATTAAGTTTCGTAGTAAATCAGAATGCCTTTCTATCTCGCTTTCACTAAGCCAATCAGGTAATAGCATTCCAGTCATTTTCAAATATCCGCGAAAGAAATCAATGTTTTCGCATAGGGGTAGAGCGTCGTATTCTGATTCCAACGATTCTGACTCGAAATCAAGTAAGAAAGCATGAAGGATAGTCCACTTATGAGGCTTGGCTGCAAGAGTTAAAAATTTTTCATCCACAAGACTAAAGATTGGCTCAGTATAGTCGTAAAATCCACGTAGGCCATGCACAGATTTCACCACTCTCTGAGCGAGATCATATCCTGCAGTTATATTAAAGAAAAGACTCATAATCTATTCTGCCTAATGTCGTACAAGATCATCGATCGCGCTCGACATTTAGCGGACGCTGCGCGTCCATTGAACACCATTGTTCGCTGATTTATTGTATATATTTCCTATCAAAATGCACTTGAGTAAGGAAAAAAGCCGCTATGCCAGCAGCATGAACAAATAGCGAAGCTACGGTAACATTCTCCAATCTTAGTCCTTCTGCTTTGCCATGTCGATCTCCAGCTTCGTTACTTATTGCAGCAAGGCCATTTGCAAGTGATATTAAACCGGACATAACCTCATTGACAGATTTAGGCATATCTCTTCCTGTTTTCAAATCTAATGTTACACAGACTTGTTTAAACAACTTATGCAAATTTCCAGAATCATCGGGAATCTGTCTGCATTCTTCTAAAATTGTTTTACATGTCGATTCTAAGAGAGTCCGTGCAGCGGTAATCGCTGAAGCTGGAGAACTCGGGAGCCTTGAAGATGCAACCCACCATTGTTCTCTAACACCCGATAAAGAAAATTTTGAGAGGTCACACGCAAGCGGAGTCGCCCCGTCAGACTGCAACAAACATTGCAACAATTCATGCCGTGAGGATTCTGTGGGACATTTTTTCATCCGTGGCGGATTTAAACACAGATCGATCAACGCATAACGTTGATTCC
>JABHYP010000375.1 GCA_018656855.1 Candidatus Latescibacterota bacterium
GGAATCAACAGTGAAGTGGGAGGAATTCTCCCTGGGGATATGCTTGAGGCAATGACTCGCGACAAGAAAGTATCGGGAGGGCGCATCAGGTTTGTGCTCCAGGATGAAATAGGAAAGGTTCGAATTCATGATGATGTGACAGACGATGAGATCAATGACGGCATAAAGTTTATGCTTGAATATGCTGAAAAATAATGAGGAAACCATTTATTACGGTTTTAGTTCATAGACAAAAAAAATGAACTGGAAATGGACAGATCATATCAAGCATCAGTTAAACGAAAGAAAAAAAACATTTTGTGGGATGGTAATGCAGGATATAAAATTAATTAGAAAGTGAAAGGAAAAAAATCATGTTTACTTTACATACGATAGAAACAAAAAATTCGGTTACAATACCCAAAAATGAATTTAAACAGCTTATTGAAAACCTTAAAAACATTCTGGAAGTTGAGATTATTTTAGAAAACGACCCTGATTATTTGACTGACAAAGAACTTGAGCAACTTCAAATAGCCGAAAAAGAATTCGAAAAAGGCGAAACCATTTCAGCAGATGAATATGTCGCCAGTCGATTTTCGGGGAATATGAATGTATAAGGTAATATATTCCAGAAAAGTTCGAAAATTTTTCGATAAACAAACGGAGAAGTTTATCAAACGTTTTGATAAAACCCGTAAAATACTTCAAAAAAATCCATACCAGAATAATTTAAGTATAAAAAAGATAAAAGATAAGAAAGATATTTACCGTTTGCGCATCGGTGAGTACCGTATTCTATATAAAATTTCAGATGATGTTAATATTATATTAATATTTGATGCTGGGCATCGTAAAAATATTTACAGATAAATCGAGTTCATGGTTTTTTTATTAATGACAGTTAATTGCTGAAAGCTTGTTTTTCAGAAAGGATATTTAATGGACATACAGGAGCTTGCCCAACTGGTAAAAAAAACAGCGCTGCTTACAGGAGAATTCATACTTTCAAGCGGCAGGAAGAGCAATTACTATCTTGACAAGTATCGAATCGAAACTCAGCCTGATATTCTCGATGCGGTTTCGGATGGGCTTAGGTCAAAAATCCCGGAGGAAACAGAGCTTCTTGCCGGACCTGAGCTCGGCGCGATTCCGCTCGTGACCGCTGTGGGGCTAAAAACTGGAATTTCGTTTCTGCTGGTTCGGAAGAAGGCCAAGGAGTACGGAACGAAAAAAGCGGTTGAGGGTCTCTATAAGAAGGGACAGAAGGTGGTGCTTATCGAGGATGTGCTCACAACCGGCGGTCAGGCGGTTGCAGCCGCAGATACGCTCAATGAACTCGGATTGAAGGTTTTAAAAATTGTGTGCGTTATTGACCGTGAGGAAGGAGCTCGTGAAACAGTGGAGAGCGCAGGCTACACTTTTGACCCGCTTCTGACACGGTCCATGATGGGTATTTAATCAGAGCAGAACAGGATTTTCCATAGGATGTATGCGGTATACTTACTTACATTAAGATTCATGTAATATTTATTCTGCTCGAAGACTTTTCATCAGTACTTTCTGAATCCCTTATATCTATAATATGATACTTGTTAATGATTTTCAATCCACCATCTTTGTCTGTGAAAACAATGAACTGTTTGGAAATGTTCATGAAATCTGACAATCTGGAGTCCATGTCAATCTGAATTGTTCCTGATAAATTACGCCCGTCGGAAAGAGAAAGTGTCACTTTGAGTGTCTGGCGCGGGACAGTTCTGTCTTCCATTGTTTTCTCCTGATTTAATGAATATGAGAAATTTCTTTAAATATCGTATGAATTAAAGCGGTTGTCAAGTATAAGGAAAACAAGAAAAGATAGAAACAAGATATTTCCGTAAGAAGGCGCAAAAAATGAAAATTATTTTAGACAATGAACCGGTAGTTTATTGAATTTGGAGTCTGAAATATTTTTAATTAAACCGGAGCATGACCGGCTATGAATAAATCAAAGAAAACCGTTAACACAGCATACGGACAGTTTGCCATTGAACCTGTTGAACTCGTTGAGGTTATGGACGAATTTTCGATACTTCTGAAAAAGATCGAGAAATATAATCCGCATGTTGA
>JABHYP010000028.1 GCA_018656855.1 Candidatus Latescibacterota bacterium
AAGCGTGTGCGCAGGGAGCAATATCGCTCGGAGGAAATGTGGCAGAAGTCAATAATGAACTTTGCATCCTATGCAGATACTGCGCGGACGCATGCCCGAGGTTTGCTATTAGAGTAGTGTAAGGTATATACTAATTTTGACAGGACATCATAAAAAATCCGTAGTAGAATTGCCGATGCTTCTTTTCTCATAACAACTCAAAATTTAAAAAAAGTTATGGCCGCCCATTTCCCGCAAATTATAGCAAATAAAGATAATCCAATATTTAACAATATATTAACGATAGAGGATGTGAAATTTTGGCTTTCAAAAAGGCGAATTGTTTCGTACGAAAAAGTAGACATGGTTGTAAATGAGCCAAGAAAACCAATGGCAAGAAAATCCCTGTACTGCGATAATGCCGATTTCCCAAATATCATACTGTAAAGAATAAATCCAAGAATAAAACTACCGAGCACATTAACACAAAGTGTGCCCAGTGGAAAATATGTTGTAAAAGCATAAGAGGCTTTCGACACAATAAATCTTGATATAGCGCCAAAAAAACCTCCTAAACCGATGTATATAATGTGGTATAAATTCATAATAAATTATATTTGCGTTTTTGCTTTTAAGGCTTTAAAAAATATCCATAACATTATTTTTTTAAATGGCGGAGAGGGAGGGATTCGAACCCTCGACTGGGATTACCAGTACACGATTTCCAGTCGTGCTCCTTCGGCCAGCTCGGACACCTCTCCGCATAAGCGGGGATAAATATATGAAAAATAGGTCAGTAATAAAAGAAATATTTGTTATTTTGTTATAATATTATATGCCCGATCTTTTCAGGCGCCTTAAGTCCATGTCCGGTTATAACGGAAACAATGAGTTCATCGTTACACATAATATTAATGTATTTTTTCAGTCCTGCGATTGCTGCGGCAGACGTGGGTTCGCAATAAAATCCTTTCCTGCTCATTACCTTCAGCGCTTCGATAATTTCTTCTTCTTCAACAACAATGAAATCTCCCCTGCTCTCCCTCACTGCATCTATAATCTGTTTCAAGCGGACAGGTTCAGAGACAGCAATTCCTTCTGCGATTGTTTGCTCCTTTTTAATTCCGGATTCATTCGTTGACACTTTTTTGAAAGCGCTGTAAAGTGGAGCGCATAAAGCCGATTGTACACCTACAAGTTTAGGCATTTTCCTGATAATGCCGGCTTTGAAAAGGTCATGAAAGCCGATATAGGCTCCCAGAAGCAATGTCCCGTTCCCGACCGGTACAACGACAGTGTCGGGAGATTTCCATCCGAGTTGTTCGCAAATCTCATACGCAACTGTCTTGGTTCCCTGGAAAAAGTATGGATTCCACGAATGGCTTGCATAATTGCAGCTTGCGACAGCCGCCAGAGCTGCATTTGCGGTATCTTCTCTCGTTCCCTCAACAGTGTGGATATTCGCACCATAAAGCTTGATCTGGGCTAACTTGTTACCAGATGTGCTTTCAGGGACATATATGTCACACGCAATTGCAGCTCGTGCGGCATAGGCCGCAATTGCAGCGCCCGCATTACCCGAGGAATCTTCGATTATTTTATCGATACCGAGTTCCTTTACCTTGCTGATTAAAACCGAGGCTCCCCTGTCTTTAAACGATCCGGTAGGGAAAAGATAATCCTGTTTTATGGCGACAGATGTCCCGAACAGTTCAATTTCCAGAAGTGGAGTGAATCCCTCGCCGAACGATACAATGTTCTCATCATTATCTACAGGAATCGCTTCACGATAACGCCACATATCCGGTTTTCTGCGGCTGATTTTTTCCACAGGAAAGGATGGAGAGTGATCGATATCTAATAAACCGCCACATTCGCATCTCCATACCGGTTCATTCATCTGATAGTATTTTTTACATTCAGCACAGATTAAAGAGCTCATTAGTATTTGTCATTACCTCAATATTCTCAATTGTATATATTAAGTTAAATTAACGCAGGGGATACTGATAACCGGTCATATTCGTCTTTATTGAATAGACCTGTTTGAGTAAAATAACATAAAGTGTCGAATAATCATCGCCGCCGAAAACACAATGTCTCGTGGATGAAGGGAAAGGGATTTTCCCAATGAATTCGCCCGTTTTATCGAAGATTTGAACACCATTAGAAGAAGTGATATATAGATTGCCCGATCTGTCAATAGTTAATCCGTCAGCACCGGTGAACACCCTCCCTTTTGAAATAGCGTCATCGGAAAGTTTAAGTTCGCAAAACTGACGCATGTTTGACAGCATTCCGTCATCATTAACATCGAATATCCATACAGTTGTGTTTCTAGAGTCGTTCAGATAAAGTATTTTATCGTCAGCGCTCAATACCAGGCCATTCGGAAACCCCACCACATGCCAGTCCGTCGCCCTGATGACCTCGCCATCGGGTTTAATATACATTACCGCATTGGTATCTTTACCCTTCGCATCGCCGAGATTATTGGTAAAGTAGATACCTCCCTTTTTATCCGTTATGATGTCATTTGGATTGCCGGCGAAACGCATACCTTTGTAGTTATCGGCGATTGTCCGGACTATTTCACCGTCAGGAGTTATTTCCAGTACGGTTTTATCTATAAGATCACACGCGGCTATGTTGCCGTTAGGAAGCGGTGTTGTACCGCAGGTCTGGACATTTTTATTTACAACTCCGTATGAACCGTCAGGATTGAGAACCCGTAACCCCCCCTCTTCTTTTGTAACCGGCCCTTTTAACGTGTAATAATTTGAAAAATATAATTTATTATTCAACCAGGAAGGCCCCTCTGACGCACTCAGACCGGGTTTTTGAGTTGTGCCGTCAAAGAGAAGTTGTGGACGTTCTCCAGGCGAAATTATAGAATGATATTTTTCGAGCCGTGCTTCTAAAGCTTTTGTATAGTCTTTACATGAAGGTGTGATACCCATGATAACATCACAGCCTTCAGGCCCCACAACATCTTTGTGAGCGGTTGATTTATCCAGATAAACAATGTCGCCTTTCTTCATCCTGACAGTTTTGCCATTAATTGTTTTATCTATCCATCCCCTTTCGATGACCATGATGACTTCTTCAGCGCCTGCCTTTGATTTCAATTCCGCACCCGCTTTCATCCTGACAAAACATAACTGGCCTTTTTTGCCCTGGATAATTCGTACATCCAGTTCATTTTCAGGCTGGCAGAATTGAAGTTCTGATTTATTGAAAACCGTACCTGGTGTAACAGAAAGATCGGAAGAATTTGTGCGGGAAAACCAGCTAAATTCCAGAATATCAGCTTCTTCACTTTCGGCTTTGAGAGTGATTTCGTCTCCTTTTTTATGGTAAATGCAACTATTTTCTTGCATACTGATATATTCGTCTTTCGCTTTATGCGAAACCGTTCCCTTCAAAACAACGATGACAAGTTCTTCTGAAAGCGGATTCATTTTAATCTCTGCATCCGGTTCGAGAGCCACCCATCGTACGCCGATGTTTTCTGTAAATATATTTTGAGATTGGATACCTTTGAGAAGCTTTTCTGAACGAAGTGAGGCTTTATTGATAACTTTACCCGGCTTTATGTTTGGCGCTGCACCTGCTTCCCCACGGCATTCTTTATTAGCCGGCATGTGTAAAAACATTAAACAAATAAAAAATCCTATTACAATTAAATATTGACGTTTAAACCTGCGCATGCTCTTCCCCTTTTCATTTTTTTAAGATTGAAATATTTTTTCCTTTGTATATTCTTGAACATAATAAATAATGATATAAGAACACAAACATTTAAAAACAGAATAAACAATACGTCAATTATTTTTTCAGAAAATGCTTTATAATATGAATCTTTAAAATTATCTTGCAGTTAAATTTTTTTGACATTAGAAAACATTGCCGGATAATGAACTCCCCCGACGCAAGCGTCGAGGTACCAAAAACACACTCCCCCCCTGTCCCCCTCTCTCGCACGCGAAAGAGGGGAAAATATCGGTACATCCCGGACTCGGGTTCCCCTCTCTACCGGGTAGAGAGGGGTTAGGGGTGAGTCAGGATTTGATGGGTGTGGATTATGATTTTATCCCGATGCAAGCATCGAGGAATTCTTTC
>JABHYP010000376.1 GCA_018656855.1 Candidatus Latescibacterota bacterium
AGTTTGTCCGCGGCCACATCCGCTATTGGCTCAACGGCGTAATCATACTCGAAGCTTGGGATCAGATGCCGCTGGAGATGGAGGAGGGAAATTGGATCGGCATAAGGAACTGGTCGACCGATATGGTGATTGATGATATTGAGGTGTATGTGGGGGAGTGACGCCCTCAGGCTGTGTACCTCTCACACAAAAAGTGACGTATTAAGAAAAGAGCACCCACAAAACTCACACAGTTCAGCGAGAACACTCCTCTGAGGCATAAAATACAGCCTAAAAATCGATTATCTCATGCTTGGTGTATAAAAATGCTGTTTTGAGATTAGGCGAGGTTTAAGAGGACAGAAAACACACTGGGAATAGCAAAAGATTGAAAAACAGTTGCTACTTGTGAAAAGTACACCTTTACTTTTAACTAAATGTGTCTAACTTGTTCTGAAGACATATATTCATAACAATATAACAATTACAGGAGAATTTAATGAAACGAACCGGCCATAGTACATTTATACAAAAATACTTCCTTACTACTGCAATTATAATACTGTCGCACCTCTTACCAACTGGCTCCGTTCTGTCGGATGTTTCGCTTCCGGGAATATTCGGTGACGGCATGGTTCTGCAGCAAGGAATGAAAATACCTGTATGGGGAAAAGCTGATCCCAGGGAAAAAGTCACTGTTTCAATTAACGGAAGAACAAAAAGCACAAAAACCAAAGGGGACGGCACATGGATGGTAAAAATGAAAAAAATGAACGCCGGTGGACCATATGAAATGGAAGTTTCCGGTACAAATGAAATAAGGTTCACCGATGTAATGATCGGTGAAGTCTGGGTATGTTCCGGGCAGTCCAATATGAATTTCCGTATCAGAAACCTCGGCGATATTCCCGGTCAGCTCGGCGATGCGGATACTCCTGAAATCAGGATGGTTACCATAAACACACAAAAGCACGAACAGCCGCAGGATGATTTCATAAGGGAAAAACCCGCATGGATTCCCTGCTCTTCTCAAGATGTCGGGAATTTTTCCGCTGTTGCATACTTTTTTGGTCGTGATATTCACCAAGAGCTTGGTGTTGCAGTCGGACTTATCAACGCCTCGTGGGGAGGAACACAGGCTGAATCGTGGACTCCGTTCGAGGAAATAAAATCACATCCCGAGCTGAATCCTATTATCCATCGCTGGGAAGAGCTAATCGTGAAATACCCGGAAACCAATGCTCGCTATGAAAAAGAGTTCGCAGAATGGAAAAAACTGCAATCCGCCGGAAAGATTGGCAGCAAAAGGCCATATGCACCACCGGGTTCATCTCGTGCTGATTTACCGGGTGGGATTTACAATGCCATGATTCATCCTCTGATACCATACGGCATGAAAGGTGTCATATGGTATCAGGGCGAGTCGAACTCTCAGCGTGGATATCAATATCGAACACTGTTCAAAACAATGATACGAAGCTGGCGGGAAAAATGGGGTCAGGGGACATTCCCGTTTCTCTTTGTCCAGCTTAGCAACTGGGAAACCGACACGAATCCCTACACTCCAAAGGATGGTGGAAACTGGCCCGAACTGCGCGAGGCTCAGTTCATAGCGCTTGAGCTTCCCAAAACCGCCATGGCGGTCACCATCGATCTCGGTGAGAAAGCCGATATTCATCCCAAAAACAAATGGGATGTCGGGTGCCGTCTAGCGCTCGCGGCTCTACACATCGCATACGGAGGTAAAGCCGAATATTCAGGCCCGCTGTATTATTCGATGAAAATTAAAAACGATTCTGTCATGCTGCGATTCCACCATGCTGACGGATTGACCGTTAAAGGTGGTCCGCTCAAAGGATTTGAGATCGCTGGGGATGACAGGACATTTCATGCGGCAGATGCTCGAATTGAGGGGAATTGTGTGATCGTTTCAGGTAACAATGTCAAAGAGCCGAAAGCTGTCCGGTACGCTTGGGACGATTATCCACAATGCAATCTCTATAATTCTGCCGGGCTGCCCGCTTCACCGTTCCGCACCGATGACTGGCCGAGAGAGACCGAGGGGAGAGTGTTACCGTTTGATTGGTGATGATGTTTTTGGTTTAATATGGACTACAAAGAGGAATCACTGTCCAAGAATATACTCAAATAATAAGAATAATAATTCCCCTACCATTTACAAACGTCCAAATTCCCGTTGGTGGTGGTATTCCTGATATACAAATAACATGCAACTGATAATGATTTTTTTCATCCAATCTCCCTGGTAACTATGTGATTTAGAATAATAAATTGTTATTTAAAAGACATCTTCGCGATATACGAAAAAAATAACATTTATAAAAGAAAAATAACGCAGGTAACCTGTGTCTTTCTGCACCCTATACGCACCCATTTTCCGCTATCTGCAACTTCTCAGAAATATTTCAGTTCTCTTTTGTTCAACTTTATCTTGACTTGTTCTTTTATTCACATAAATTATATTTAATAGTATCTAAAAGATGTCTCAATGACGATGATTTATAACCATATGTTAAATCGAGGCGGAAAAGTAGTGATAAATCCTGCTGATATGCAGATTGGATTTTAGAAAGCGAATGGAGCGAGTGAGACGAGAAAAATGTTTTATTGAAATGAAAAGGAAATAAAGAACAAAACTGGTTAACTTACGAAACAGCAGTATAATATTTGAGAAACAATTGATTTGGCAACGAAAGCACTACAGGCACGCATAGCCAACGCCGACAGGCAACTCCAGGCGGCACTGGAGCGAATACGCATGTTCAATGAATGTCAAGGATTGGTATAAAAGAGGCATTGATGCTAGACTGATATATAATGTTGAACTTAATAGAAAATAATAAGACTAAAGAGGATATTAATGGCAAATCCCGAAGACCTTTTTGTTTCGACTGCTTTGGATGCAGCTAATGACGTTCTCGGCACACCACTTTTAATCAAGCGCGGAGCAAACCTTCTCTACCAAGTTACGGTTGATAACCACCTTGAACTGAAAGTGAACCCTAAACACCCAAAGAGAGGTCAATCTGCATTCCAAACGGACCTATGTGTTTTTGAACAAATAGAAGCGGATGTGAATATTCCCCGTGTCGTACTTGAGTTCAAGACAAATATCAGCACACACGACGTAATAACCTATAGTGCAAAGGCACGCAAACACAAACAGGTCTACCCATACCTTCGTTATGGTTTGGTAATCGGTAATGAAGATAC
>JABHYP010000377.1 GCA_018656855.1 Candidatus Latescibacterota bacterium
CTCCCCGACACACCGACACTTCGCAATCATTTTGGAACGTTTCCACATGCCGCTAATTATTGGAAATTAAAAGTAGGCTCTGAAAGATTCAGAAATATCGAATTGAACTACTGTGCGGCCTTTGCAGAGCACAGGCTGACGCCGCCGACTCCCCGTCACTATTTACCGGAAGTCAATGAGGACGGTTCGCTCAAAATCTCAGCTGATCGCCATTGCAAATTACAGGAGTTCAGGAAAAAATACAACATTGTCGAATTTGAGGTTCCTCGCGCCCCGTATAGAAAGAATCCGCTGACAGACAACAGAGAAAAAGTGACCCGTTACCTTAAGGATTACCAAAAATATCTGACCGATAACGGCTGGGCAGAGAGTGCGTTTTACTATATGCACGATGAACCGAATCTCCCGGAAAACTACGAGCATGTGAGCGAATACGGGAAACTTGTACGAGAAGTCGCGCCCGATTTGAAACGCCTTGTAGTGGAGCAAACCTATAAAGAAGCCCCATCATGGCCGGAAATTGATCAAGCCGTTGACATCTGGTGTCCCCTCTGGTCGTTTATCCACAGGGAATCGATACTTGAGAAGGTATCGCAGGGCGATGAGGTCTGGAGCTACACCGCGCTGACGCAACGCTCTCCGGAATATCACCCCGATTACAACAAAGTGAAAGATTTCGATCCGCCGTACTGGCACATCGACAGGCCCCTTGCCGAATACCGCGCGCCCATGTGGATTAACTGGCAATACAACATTACAGGACTTTTGTACTGGACTTCTGTCGTGACTACGCTCGATCAGTGGAATATCCCGGCTTTCACCAGTTTCGGCCGCTATTTCAACGGTGGCGGCTATTTATTGTATCCGGGTTATCCCTGCGGGATAGATGGCGCTGTTTCCTGTATTCGCCTTAAAACCATCCGGGACGGTATGGAGGATTATGAATATTTTACGCTCCTTGAAAAGCTGGCGGGAAGGGACGCTGTTGATAAAATTGTTGACAGTATTGCCCCTGAATGGTGGGATTTTTCGAAGAAACCGGTGGATTACGCAC
Organism: Candidatus Latescibacterota bacterium; assembly: GCA_018656855.1. Classification (GTDB taxonomy): domain Bacteria; phylum Latescibacterota; class Latescibacteria; order Latescibacterales; family Latescibacteraceae; genus JABHYP01. The sequence continues at coordinate 1,055 of JABHYP010000377.1, forward strand.
GCGCCCGAGCGCGGATTGCACAGGAAATTGAACGACTGAAATAGCTTTAAACTTACATAACTCATGCAGAAGCAGGATAGCAACAATGCATAGGCTTCAAAACACCATATTCATTACTTCCGTTCTCATCGCAGCAATAACGTTTTCAATAGCCCGGAGCGGAGGAGAGTTTGCTACAGGCGGCATCTAAGAAGTTATCCGGGAGTATATGATTACCGGGTCGTCCGCCGTCCGGGGGGTGACGAATTGGGCGGGTGACTACTGAATGTCGAGATGAAAGCTCATTGGGCGATGAACTCAATGTTGTATAAATTTTATATTAAAGGGGAACAACAATGATGATATGTAAAAAAAGAAGTTTTGTTACATCACTCGTGTTCATGATTTTACTTTTTTCTATCGCTTCATGTGCTACGGTTGGTCGTGAATTTCCAGTAGATGCTGTGAATAAGATTCGGTTGGGAGAGACATCAAAAGAAGATATTGACAAAATCTTGGGACCTCCCTGGAGAATTGGATTGGATGATGGTGATCGGACATGGACCTACGGATATTATCAATATCGAATGTTAGGCGAAACAACTACACGTGATTTGGTAATAAGATTTGACTCAAAGGGTATAGTGTCTTCATATACCTTTAATACATCTGATATAGAGGAAAAATGACAAACAGGAAAGGAAGATAGTGGTGGTGAAGTAACTGCTATCAAATATTATTAGAAGATATTAGAAATTTTCCTCTTAACTAGCCTATAGCCATGATTAATAGAAAAAATATGAGACGATTTGACAATTTATTTTTGTTAATGTTTATGGTTGTATTCTACAACGTTTCGGCGTCTTTTGCAGATGTGAAATTACCGTCGCTGTTTGACGATAATATGGTGCTTCAGCGTGATATGAAGATAACACTATGGGGATGGGCCGATCCTGGTGAAGAAATCAAAGTGAGCATCAACAGTCTGAGTGAATTTGTAAAAGCCGATAAAAACGGTGATTGGAAAGTAAAACTCGAGCCGATGACAGCAGGCGGACCTTTCAAGCTCATTATCGAAGCAAAAAATATCATTGCATATTCGAATGTTATGGTTGGAGATGTCTGGATTTGTTCCGGTCAATCTAACATGGAAATGAGAGTACGGCATGTAGTCGATTCCGATAATGAAGTTGCTGATGCGCTTTATCCTAACCTCCGTCTCTTTCAAATAAAAAATGATCTTTCCCCTGCCCCCCGTAACGACTGTGAAGGAAGCTGGGAAGTGTGCAGGCCAAGTACTGTCGGTGATTTTTCTGCTGCGGGATACTTTTTCGGACGTAAAATCATGCAGGAAACGAATGTACCGATTGGTCTTATCAATGCCTCATGGGGTGGAACAACAGTTGAGGCATGGATCAGTATTGACGCACAATATCAAAGTAATGAATTTCGAAACATTCTTGATCACTGGAAACCCGTGTTGGAGAAAAAATCACCTGAAATTTTGTCATTTTACCGGAAAATGGCAGAATGGGAAGAAGATGTCCATTATGTGGAATATGTTGGTAAACCGGGGCTTCCAATATATGGAACTCCGCCTAAATCCCCAGTAAAATTATCAATAGTACCTCAATTGCCTGTATGGGTTTATAATGCTATGATCGCTCCGCTTGTTCCGTATGCCATCAAAGGAGTTATCTGGTATCAGGGAGAGTCAAATGCAGGTCGGGCATACCAATATCGTAAATTATTCCCGTCTTTGATTAGAAACTGGCGACGTTTATGGAATCAGGGAAATTTCCCTTTTCTATTTGTACAACTAGCAAATTACGGAAAATCTGATCCTCATCCAGGTGAGAGTGCATGGGCGGAACTTAGAGAGGCACAACTCATGACGTTGTCATTATCAAACACGGCGATGGCAGTGGCTATCGACCTTGGTGAAGCTGATAACATACACCCTGGAAACAAGCAGGATGTCGGCTACCGCCTCGCTCTGGGAGCACTCAAGGTTGCATATGGGGAAAATATTATCCATTCCGGTCCGGTCTTTGACACGATGAATATTGAAGGTGGCAGGATTCATCTTCGTTTTTCATGTATCGGCGAAGGCCTTGTGTCTAAGAATAACGATTCAGTAAAAGGTTTTACCATAGCCGGGGAGGATAGAAAATTTTCCCGGGCGAAAGCGGTGATTATTGATAATGAGGTTACTGTTTGGAATGAAATTGTAACGGATCCGATCGCAGTAAGGTATGGTTGGGCAAATAATCCTGATTGTAATCTCTATAACTGCGAAGGATTACCAGCTTCACCATTCCGTACGGATGATTGGCATGGTATTACTGTAAATAAAAAGTAAACAGAGTATATTATTTGGCGATGCAAGCCATCAGAACATTCTGGAAATGAGCATTTACCCTTAATGAAAAAAGCTCAGGACAAATACAAACCTGCAGTCGACAAAAATACTTTGCTGCTGCTTGCAGGCTCAGTGTGGGCGGGAATCGGTATCATGCTTTTGAGGTATTCCTGGTTATGGCTGAACGCGTATCAAGGCGAAGGTTCTGTTCTGTTTGCCGCGACAGGAACTGCCGCTGCCCTACTTATACACTATTTCGGATTTAAAAGAATTGCCGATAGTAATGTGGGAAGAATACTACCAATGGAAGGAAAGAAATGCATGTTTTCTTTTATTACCTGGAAAAGTTACCTCATTGCAACATTCATGGTAGTTATGGGAGTGGCGCTCCGTCATTCACCGATACCAAAGCACTATTTGTCTATATGTTACACAGGAATTGGTCTTGCTCTTATATTATCGAGCGTGCGTTATTTCCGAGTTTTTATAATCCGGTTTACCAAGAGCTCTTAGCTCGAACAATTTATAAACTCATTTCTCATACTTCAGCTTGACTTTCGCAATTATTCAGATAAATTAAACATAGATATTTTAAATTGAGGTTTCGATAGGGCCTTATATAGAGTAAATAGCTGTATATTAGGTCTTAACACATTTGTGTATATGCCATAGTTAAGTAGCATAATAAGATGAAAAACAGATGCGAATGGTGCGGGAGCGATCCTCTTTACGTTGCATACCACGATGACGACTGGGGCGTTCCTGTTCATGATGACAGGCTTCTATTTGAAATGCTGATTCTGGAAGGCGCACAGGCTGGTTTGAGCTGGTTGACAATTCTCAAGAAGCGTGAGAGCTACCGAAAGGCGTTTCACGACTTTAACTATCAGAAGATCGCTACATATTCTCAACGTGATATCAAGCGCTTACTGGCCAATTCCGGTATTGTACGTAATCGACTCAAGATAGAATCAGTCATTAAGAATGCTCGGGGTGTCTTGGATATAAGAGAGGAGTTTGGGACACTGGACTCGTTTCTCTGGCGATATGTTGATGGCACTCCCCGGCAGAACGCCTGGAAATCGATGGTGGAACTGCCGGCGTGGACAGAGCAGTCCGATGCGATGAACAAGGATCTGAAACGACGCGAATTCAACTTCGTGGGTCCAACGATCTGCTATGCTTTCATGCAGGCAGTTGGCATGGTAAACGACCACACAACAGATTGCTTCAGATACAGAGAAATAGGGAAAGTTGCCCAACAAAACAAATCCAGCATAAACGGTAGCCCACACCGCTGATTTGCAGACGTTCACGTGTTATAAAGAGCTGGGGAAGGTCATACATCTGCACAGTTTCCTTAGCTATAAGGATTGATAACTAAATTGTCCTGAACCAATTATTCTCACGGCTTATAGGATGTTTCTTCATTTTGCAGTTTCAGTTTCAGTTCCAGTGGAAATTTCTGTATATATGGAAGTAATTAGGCGGTTTTCATTTTCCGGGAATGTGCGTAAAATTTCTTCGGTGGATTTTTCTGCCTTGACAAGCGCTCTTACCTTTGACTGGCGTTCTCTCATGCGATCGATGTGCTGAAGAATGTCCTCTCGGGATGCGATATCGCTATGACCACTACAGAAACGCTCGGCGTCAATGGTGTCAAGCATCCTCGTAAGGTTGGTAACATGACCGAAGGAGTTACCTCCCTTGTAAGTGTGAATTAATTGAGGACGTGTGAGAAAGATCTGATCGCCAATGAATGCCGTTTTCATCTTCGGGAAATATACGACAGTATCTCCAGTAGTATGACCGACGCCGAAATTCCACAGTTCGATCACGGTGCTTCCGAGATGGAGGGTCATCTTGTTCTTGAACGTTATCGAGGGGAGGAACGGAACTAGGGTGGGATCATTCCATTTTGACGGATCATTGTTGCGGCCGGGGTGAAAAAACTCTTGCCTGCAATTTTCATGAGCGATGACAGTCACCGACGGATTTAAAAAGCGGTTTCCACTGATGTGATCACCGTCACTGTGCGTGTTGATTAGATAACGGACCGGCTTATCAGTCACGGATACAATCCATGCAAGAATATTGTCAACCGAATCCTTATCCATCTTAACGTCGATAAGAACGACTTCGGATTCCCCGATAAATACCCCGCTATTGGCGCCTGCACCACCACGGATTTCATAGAGGTTTTCGCCGACACGGTGAAAAGTCACCGATGGAGTTTCCCGAGGTTGAGCGGTTGAAATGACTGTGGAGATCAAAAGCAGGAATATTGCAAGTGCGCCTTGTAACTTTAAATACATGTTTGTTCCTCCTGGTTAAAAGCAATCTCCTGACTGTATGCTGAATTACTCCTGATGTTTATATCACTTGTTATGTTAGTCACACTATCGTTATTGCGAGATGGGTCGGTGAGGAACCGAACAACAACGACCTAATTGCGACATCAGCCAGCAGTATCACTGTATGTCGACGAAAAATTCTGGAAACGCTCAGTTAATAATTAAGGTGTAGCTTTCAATAATCGCAACTGCTTTTTCAAGTCGCAATTCTCTAGGAAATATACTTGCCTCATCTTCAATGTTTCATGTTTAAACATATTGTGCACAGATAACCGCTCTTTTTTCTTATAACCCCTATTCCCCTTATAAAACTCGTAAAATGCTTGCATAATATGTCATAACATGTTATTATATAACAAGTAACGCTCGCTTATTATAGACATGTTCTGGTCACCTGGAGGGTGAAAGCATGAAAGTGGGTTTTGGTGGAGAAATAAAGCTTGAATTTCATGGTGCAAAATTGTCATCGAACGGTGGACTTCTCGCATATCGTGACCTTGACCATGCCATGGGATTATTCGACTCTGTCTCTTCCGAGTTTCATGATAACCGTACGGAGCGTAATATCCAACATGCACTGTCTACATTACTGCGTCAATCCGTTTACAGCCGTCTTGCGGGTTATGAAGATGTCAACGACGCCGAACAATTATCCGTTGATCCAATCATGCGGGCGATCACCGGGAAAAAGGACAAAGGCAAGCAAGCGGCCAGCGCCAACACAACAGGGCGTTTTGAGACGGATATACTGGCTCGGATTGTACGATTGCGATAGTACTCTGCGTAAAATGCAACACCCCGATATAAATCAATGGAGAACTGTCTCTCATTGGTAATTTTCAGGATAATTATCGCCATCATGCGGCATGGAGGTGCAGTAACCCAACGTAAATATTTACTTGCGCGAACAATGTGTGGGCAGCATATTCATTCTCAGACCTTTATTTTGCAAATTTAGCACCCCATGATTTTGATATGGGGAATGTCGGTTAATAAAAGTGACCACTGACACAGAGAGGGGACCGAGGGGTGAGTTAAGTTAATTGCCAAAAAGTTCCAACTAACGAGCTGCATCTGAAACGAAGTCCACTTATGAAATCAAAAAGACAAAACAGTTCCGGGCTTGTCTATTCCACCGGGCACGGCAAGATGTGCCCCAGGTGCGCGAACCCTGTTGATGAATGTGTGTGCTCGAATAAAGTCAGGCATGCAAAAAGTGACGGCATTGTCCGTCTCCAGCGGGAAACAAAGGGCCGCAGGGGTAAGGGTGTCACCATCATCACCGGTGTAGCGCTCGACAGCCACGAACTCAAAGACCTCGCCAAAGAGCTGAAACAGAAATGCGGCTCCGGCGGGACCGTAAAAAGTGGGACTATCGAGATTCAGGGCGACCATCGCGAAATGCTTATGGAAGAGCTGAAAGTTCGCGGTTATACTGTAAAACGCGCAGGTGGATAAAAAACGACTTTTAGAGACTACGAAAGGCTTTATCATGAACTTGAAAAATCTTATTACAATCTTCACGCTTTTCCTGCTGCTGCTAAATACTGCATCGGCGGATGTCTCTAAAGATGAAATGGCTTC
>JABHYP010000378.1 GCA_018656855.1 Candidatus Latescibacterota bacterium
ACTTCAGCGGCACAGAGTTTGCGTTGGATGGTGTATGGGGAATGGCTAAAACAAGCCACTCATACCTCATTCTTCACCCGGGACTAGTGCTTGTGGAGTACAATGGTCATCCTGCGGCGAAAAAGCTGCTGCTCGAAATTGCCGATGGACTCCTTGCCCAGCGGAAAAAGGACGAAAACGGAAACTATTATATACCTTTACGGATATTGTTCCCGAGCGGTGATGGAGAGGGCAGAAGTTCGTTCGGATCGGCTTACCATCTCCTCTGGGCTTGCTGGCGCTGGACAGGTGAGAGAAAATATATTGACCCGATTCTCGATAGTGGTTATGGTATCATAGGGAGTCTTAATGCTAACCTGATTGACATGCTGGGGAAACGAAAAAGCTGGGGTACAGACATCGCTTCACGTATAACTCCTCAGTCGGGCAGCGATCTTTACCGTCACATCGCCTGGCAGGTCACAGGGAATAAACATTTTCTTGAGGAGTGTTACGCCGATCAGATTCAAACCCACAGCCAGCGTATGAATATGTATACCGAGGGTCACTGGTGGACAGACCGGGTACACAGCTATTCAAGGGAACTTCAACGGGCGCGGCTTGGCGGCATCGCTCTTGCCCGGAGCGCTCTCTATCCCGGACACCATGTCAGTTGGAAATTCAAAGCCCCCTTCAGTGAAGAAAGTGTCGCAATACTTATTCCCGATGCAACAACAAAACAGATGTCCATAATCGCCTTTAACCTCGAAACTAAAGCGGTTACTGCGGTTATGACCGGTTGGGATATCGAACCCGGGAAATGGGAAGTTGTTCAGGGAATCGATAACGATGGCGATGATGCTGCCGATACGATTATCAATAAACAGACAGTTGATTTTGAGCGTACAGGAGAACTTGAATTCACATTTCCTCCGAAGAAAACAACAATCATCAAGCTGAAACTGAAAAGAAAAGCAAAACAATACTGGAAACGTCCCGACCTCGGAATAGGCGATGATGATGTGACTGTGCGCGGGAATTCTGTGATAGTTACTGTGCACAGCCTCGGATCGGTCGATGCGCCGAAGTCTACCCTCGCATTAATAGACGCTTCCGGGAAAACTGTCGCATCCGGCGCTATCCCGTCACTTAATGCTCCGTCCGATTATAAGCCGAAAACTGTTGAAATAATACTTAATGCTCCGACCGGAACAAGGCTTTTGGGATATAGTGTTACTGTAAATCCAGATGGAAAACTCAACGAAATAACACGACGCAACAACACGGTGATAATACCGTGATTTTCTTGTATATAGTCTAATGTAGTATATTCTTAATAAGCTTATAATATATTTCTGAATTCTGGTGACAGTGGAAAACGGGGGATGGTCAATTTAAACATTGAACTTGACACTTACGATTCATGGTGTTAAGATTAAACGTGCGATATTTCAAGTTCAAATAAAATTTTAATAACCTGACCTGATTTCATGAACTATATGATTCAGTATTACAATGAAAGGAAAACCTATGTCGAAATTCTCTCAAACAATGCTTTCACGTCGTGAGATATTAGGTGCGCCCCTGGCGCTTACGCTTGCTGGTTTTGCCGAACCTGCGAATGCTGCGAAGCGGCCGAGAGTTGCAGCAGTTATTACAGAATACCGCCGCAACTCGCATGCCGATGTGATAATCGGGCGAATGCTCGAGGGTTATTTCTATGAGAAACGACGCACACCCCGGCTTGAGATTGTCTCCATGTACACCGACCAGGTGCCAAAGAATGATATGAGCCGCGATATGGCTGCCAAACACAATATTCCAATCTATCCGACAATTCAAAAAGCGCTCGTTATGGATGGAGATAATCTGGCTGTGGACGGTGTTGTGTTTATCGGAGAGCATGGTAATTATCACTGGAATATAAAAGATCAGAAGCTCTATCCGCGGTGGTATTTATACAAGCAAATAGTGGATGTTTTCAAAAAAACCGGTAAAGCTGTACCGGTCTTTTCCGACAAGCATTTATCGGTTGACTGGGATGAAGCAAAATGGATGTATGATCAGTCACGCGAAATGAACTTCCCGCTCATGGCCGGTTCGTCGCTTCCGCTGGCATGGCGTTATCCCAAGATTGAACTGGAAATCGGAACACCGGTGGAAAAAGCGGTTGTGTCATTCTATGGCGGCAAGGAGGCATACGGATTCCATGCCCTTGAAAGCCTTCAGTGCATGGTGGAACGTAGAAGAGGTGGTGAAACAGGTGTCGCCGCAGTAGAGTGTCTTGAAGGTGCCGATGTATGGAAGTGGACCGATGCAAACCAGTGGGC
>JABHYP010000379.1 GCA_018656855.1 Candidatus Latescibacterota bacterium
CTTCGCAGATCAAGCTCGCAGCAAAGGAAAAAGGCGATACCGTCAATGTGGAAGAACACACCATCATGCGTCAGTGCGATGCGGAATTCTTCGATGAGGAAACCTCGAAGAAGATCGAGCAGGCCGATGCGGTGATATCCCTTGCCTGCGGCGTCGGCGTCCAGTTCAGTGTCGAGCAGTTCAACGACAAAATCATCTATCCCGGATTGAACACGAGCTTTTACGGCGCAACCATTGAGCAGGGTGTCTGGTCAGAGCGCTGCGCAGGCTGCGGACAGTGTGTGATAGAAATCTTTGGTGGTGTGTGTCCTATCGCAAGATGTTCCAAGAGTTTACTTAACGGCCCGTGCGGGGGATCGATTGGCGGCAAATGTGAAATCGATCCCGAAAATCTCGACTGTGCATGGCAGCTTATCTATGATCGCATGGAGAGATTGGGACAACTAGAAAATTTAGAAAAAATCCAACCAATAAAGGATTGGTCAAGCAGCCGTGACGGCGGCCCAAGAAAGATAGTAAGGGAAGATATTATCCTATGAATGAATTAAAAACGAAATCAGGAAGCAACCTCGAAAAAGTTCTGGCCTCGGGTAATTTCGCTGTAACTGCAGAAATCGGCCCCCCTATGGATTGTAATCCCGATGTGGTTTTAGAGAAAGCACGTGCGCTGAAAGGAGTTGCCGATGCTTTCAATATTACAGACAACCAGACGGGAGTTGTCAGAATGTCCAGTATTGCTACGGCAGTTCTGATAATGAAAGAAGGTTTAGAGCCGATTATTCAGTCGACCTGCAGAGATAGAAATCGTCTGGCAATACAAGCAGATATTCTGGGCGCTGCCGGACTTGGTATGAGAAACTGTTTATGCATTGCAGGTGATCACCAATCATTTGGAGCTTCCGGAAAGTTGAAGGGACATCCGGGAGCAAAGAATGTTTATGACATTGATTCCATTCAGCTTGTCTCAATACTAAAAGGAATGAGGGATGATGGTGTACAGCAGGGAGGGGATATTCTAAAGGCTCCCCCCCCTCTTTTCATCGGCGCCGCCTGGACACCGCTGGGCGACCCTGTTAAAATAAGGCCGCTCCGGCTTAAAAAGAAAATAGCTGCTGGAGCCGATTTTATCCAGACTCAAGCGGTTTTTGATGTCGAACTGTTCAAAGAGCAGATGAAAATCATTTCCGATATGGGTCTTGATGAACGTACTGCAATTCTTGCAGGTATTATTGTTCCTAAAAGCTTGGGCATGTTGAGGTACATGAATAGCTCGGTACCTGGAGTAAGTGTGCCTGATAGCCTGATAAAAAGAATGGAACAGGCACGCACTTCCGCAGGTGATGATAAGAAGCAGGCTTCTAAAAATCAAGCGGAAGAGGGAATTAAAATTACTGTGGAGTTAATAAAGCAGATGCAGGAAATTCCTGGTATCAGGGGAGTTCACATACAGGCAATTGAGTGGGAGCACAGAGTTCCGGGTATTATCGAAAAAGCAGACCTTTTACCTCGACCGAGTTTTTCATAAAAGGGAGGAGTATAAAAATATTATCAAAAGCCAGAATTTTGGGATATTTAATAGAATAACTTCGCCATGATAAGGAGAAAATATTTTTATTCCCATTAGCTTAACATTGGCAGAAGAACAGGATGAAAAAGAAGTATATTCATTAGACAATAAAACAAAAATTTCTTTAACATTGACCTACCTCCACTCTTTTTAGTTTGCTGTTGTTCTTCATTTCAAATCCTTTCTATTTCACCTACACCATCTTCCTCACACCGGCACATCCTCAGTCCTGTCCGCATGTATCGGATTCAGGTTAAAAACAAAAATCCGGGTACTGCTAATCCATCGATAAGTGGAATCAATTCAAAATGACCATGGTTTACTAACCATGTTATATGAAAAGCAGTAAGATTAGTCACTGTTAATAATCCTCCAACTAATTCCAATTTATAAAGCACTGATTAAACTAAAGGGAAAAGATATGCATCGTGGTGAGAAAACTTCACAGAGAAAGCGACTGTGAAAATAGCTGGTGGGTGGCGTGGCAAGATGTGTGGAGTATGAGTGGGGATGGATGATATAAGGACTTTTATCAAGGAAATCTTCATACTCCAGCCTGAAAGAAAGGAGTGCAAATAAAAAAGTGAACCATTTTGTTTATCAATACAGTCTTATTTAATAAATACCTTTTTTCACACTTAATAAGGAAAAATTATGAGCCGTTCACGTTATCTTTTTTATTTTGCTATTACGGTTTGTTTATTGACTGCCTGTGGAATACGTCCATTCTTCAGACCACCCGGGGAAAAGATAGGATCTTGTAAGGGATACTTGAAACCGGAAGGGCGCTTGAAAATGCATTTTAGTATCAACCTCTATAAGGAGCCCGTTGGCGATTTTACTGCCTACATGAGTATCCCCAGCAGGGGAATCAGATATGGCAAAATGGAAAACATTGATATCGAAGACAGCTTTGTACGTGTAGAACTCTCTTCTCCTCGCCGTGTTTATGAAGGCACACTCATCAAAGAAGGCCTAATTTTTGAGGGTTCGTTTGAGCCATGGATTGGGAAATTTAGGATAGAACTTGAAGAATAGATTAAAGCTTTCAGTCAGTGTCATCTGCTTTTTTATTAATTCCCCAGAATGGACAATATTGGAAATTTTCAAGTGTGAAGTTGATGATAATCGGCAAAACGATGAAGAACTTATGACGTAAAATATTAACAAGGCTCCTTTATTTTTACGGAAGGACATTACAGGATCATTATTTTATTCCAGAAGTACGATTGGCAATGAAAAGAAAAACCATATTCATGATAATGCTGTTCACATTATTTTTTCAAAAACGGCATGGTTATGCTCAGGATTCAAAAAGGTCTGATAATACGGTTTTACACCCCACATATGTTTTGAGCTTTATGAGCTTTCACTCATGATTACTCACAAAATAAAGCAGCCGGCATGAATCTCTAATATCCCTGCTCGTTGGATATGTTCTGCATACGGATATAGTGTTCCATGCCTCCTTTTAACGCTCCGGAATAGTAGACTGCCGGAACATTGCCGGTTCTCTCAATGAACTGCTCGGCAAACTCCATAATACATGCCCAGAACAGCTGGTTAATAACCACTCCTGATGTCGGGCATATTTTTTGTGCAAATCCCGGAACGGCAAAAAGACCATAGGTATCACACATACGGCCGACATGTACTTCGGTTTCCTTATGGACAGCTCTGCCTTCAGGTACTATTATGTTACGGGTCATCGGCCCGATGGAGGCTATCCTCATGTTGCTTTTTTTGAACTCGTCGAAGAAATGGAGATCAATTTCATCATCAGGCTTGGTTATCCCCATGATGACACAGTCTTTCGATGATCCTTTGAACGTTCCCCCGTCACGGCCGTAAATACCGCGGGTGAGCGCGAGCCCGGCACGGCGTGTGTTAGCCTCCCCGGCAATTGATGTGTAACGGCTGTATCCATAGAGTGTCCCCCCTTCGATAACCGAATCCGCGGCCATTTTACCGATTTTTCTGATATTTCCCAACTCCGTTCTGATCATTTTTAACTGTGTAATAACTTCTTTAAAATAGTTATCCATGAGCGGATCGTAAAGGCTAACCCAACCTGAAAAGCTTTTCCAGTCCACCTTTTCCGAAAGTTCCGGTTCATCACCTCTGACCGGGAGAGAAATCCCCCTGCGCGCGAGAATACGGCAGGCATCGGCAATCATCATCCAGATAGTTACTTTCCCTATGACAGCAGAAACCGGCCCGATTGGAGCAGGCATTCCGGGCAGGTACATAATTCCACCCAGTGTCGAGTTATTTGTTTCGATCCATATGTTGGCGTGGTCCTTTAAGCTGAGTTTCCGTATGTCATCCCTGACCAGTTCGGGGAATTTTGCATCGCCGCTCCATGGGCTGGGGTGACTGACTAAAACTATGTCTTTCTCGGTAAGATGCTTGATAAATTCTTCCGTGCCCCTCGATGAACCGGTAATGAGAAGGTCGCCGTCTTTTGAGTCTTCCGGTCCATTCCAAGTTTTAAATATTTCCGGTTCCCCGTTTCTCCCGGGCCATAAGTCTGCCTGAGTATGTCCCGCATCCCATCCGGATTGCCAGCATTGCCCGCCATTCTGAACTGTGTCGGCTATCGCGTACGAGGCTTCGAGCAGGTTTTCGGATTGATTCTCGCGTATCCAGGTGAGCATATCGATGACTTTTGTTACATAACGCATTGATAGCGGCTCATGATATCCGGAGTTTTGTTTCACCGGCATCTTTTCAGAAAGTGCATGTCCAGCCATACCAGCAATAGAAAGCGGCAGAATCCGGATCGCATCACGTCGTTTCATGTTATTAGCCCTTCCTTTATTGAGTTAAAATGTTACAGTTCAATTGGTATTTATTATAACCGATGTCCCCCATATCAAAATCAAATATGTCTTGAGATGAGGTTGTAAGACCTGATTTTACCCAAGATTTTATCGACAGTTTTGAATTCATTTCCGCATTGTTGTGAACACCTTCGGCCCATTTATACTGTAAAAACTATGCTCGGCGCTGTTCACTGTCACGCGGCCTACAATCCGCTGAATTCCGTTATCGTCCTTGTATCCCCAGCCCACTTGATGGATGTAGTAGAGCTTGCCATTACGGGCTTTGCCGAGGAAGAGTACAACATGTCCGGAGTTGCCAGCTATAGTGATGACTGGTTCCAGCTTTGAGGCTTCTGCCATCTTCTCCTCGGTGCTCAAAACCGGATTCATTCTGAACTGATTTTCGGAAGCACTGAGGATGAATGCCGGATTCTTTCCTACCTTTATACCGAAACATCTGAGAAGCACTCTCATCGTGCCGGCACAATCTCGTTTATTGTCCTGGCCATGCCAGCCGTAGGGAGTATTGAGGAGCTTGAATATCTGGTTGAGTACGTTTCGTTTTGTATATGACAGGTACCCGATGTTAACATTGGCGTCAGGTTTTACATACCCTGTATCCACTCCCAAGGAACCGTCTGATTCGCGGCAGGGCATCTTCACTTTGTAGCCATTATTGTCGTGAGAGATGAGGGGCATGGTTGCAGAAAAGTAGATATACCGTGCAAAATTCTTAAATCCGAGGTCACCGTAGACCGGAACCCGATGTGCGGTGGCCATAAGAAAGTTCTTATCTTCCACAAGCCTGTGTATCGTGTTACGGTTAGCGATTGCAATATCCCCTGCGACTATCCAGCCCCGTGCCAGAGGGCATTCCACGAATAGATAATCACCATCCAAAGACTCGTGGAGAACTGCGACGGGATTTCCTATGCA
>JABHYP010000380.1 GCA_018656855.1 Candidatus Latescibacterota bacterium
ATAAAGAGGCTGTGAGTAGTAGGCGATAATCGACGGGTCACCTGTCGGGTTTCTGTATTGGTCCGCAATATCCGTATGAGTACTGGCTGATGCCCAGCCGTTGAGGTTGTAGGCATCAACAATATTGCTGATACGGGCATTCTCCAGATTACGGCCGTGATAGTAATGCATATTTTTTCCAAGTGCAACCGTCAGGTCATCAACCGTGGGGAAAGCTTTCCTGAATCCGCTCTCATCGAGAAACCGGTCATATGCTTTGAAATAATTGAGATGCAGCATTTCGCGCCATCCTGTAGCTTCCGATATGTCCAGTTCTTCTTTTATCTTTTGGAGGCGTAACATGGCACCAAAAGCACCTTCCTCTCCCAACCAGATGAGTTCACCTTTATCGTATACATGAGCGGAGTCGCCACGGGTTAGCTGTCCGCGAATATAGAATCGGGGATTTTTGTAGTACTCATCAATCCATCCCGCAGTCGGAATAAAGTGATGGTTGTTCCACCACCCATAGTAATGAAGAGTGTCATCAAAAGGCCGCATATGAAGTTTGAAGGGATCTTTTCCATATGAATCAGTAACGCTCTTATTACGGTTTAAATCGCTGTTATAAATGAGCAGCCGGGTTGGATCGAGTGAATGGACCATCTTCATGTTCTGAATGTCATCATCACTTGGTGGAGTACTAGTTTCCTCTTTCAGAAGAGTGATAATCCATGATGGTTTTGAGCGATCCCGAATGATCATTCTTCTCAACTTTTCACGACGCCAGATGGACGCTTTTTCATCAGGTATGTCATTACATCTGTATCCCCCCGGATCCGCATGAGTTAATATCCCGTACTCGTCGCAAATATCGGTGGCAATAGGCTGAACCATGCATTGGTTCATAATAAATGTGTTGAAACCCATATTTATAAGGAGTTCTACATTCCGTTTTGCCATCTCCGGTGTTGGGAACATTCCGTTCTTAGGCCAGTAACCGCGCTGCATGGGACCGAAAACGAATACACGTTTATCGTTCAGGTAGAAACGTTCATCACCATCTTTTTCTCCGATATAAAACCAGCGGAATCCGAAGCGACGTTCCATGGAATCAATAATAGTGTTGTTACCACTCGTAAATTGTACTGAGGCAATATAGAGATGGGAGTTTTTAATGTTCCAAACTTCAGCCTTGGGCGCTTTTACATAAACGGAGACTTCTTTGCCTCCGGGCAGCACGGACACAGGCAACGTTTTTTTCCAGAGTACGTTTGACGGTTTTTCCCATTCGTGAATAACAACAGATAATTTACCTTTATGCGTTGCTCCCGTAAGATTTTTCAGTGTGACAAATAACTCAACTTCCTTGATTTTCGGTTTGTTCTGAACATATATGTCATCAACACGGACGCCATCTGTCGCTCTGAGATAAACTTTGCCGGTAATACCGCCAAAACCATGATATGCCGGCACCCAGTTTTTTCCCCAACGATACATATCATTATTGCTCCAGTCGAAGTTGCCCGCCAAGTCTGTAACTCGTACATCGAGAGTATTTTCCTCGCCAAACATTACCTCATTGGTAATATCAACTTCAAAAGGGGTGTTGCCTATTATGTCATATCCTACGAGCTTTCCATTAAGAAATACTTCGGCCCTAAGTACAACTGATTCGAATACAATATTTATCCGCTTCCCTTTAAGATCAGAATCGACTTTAAAGGTAGTACTCCACCAGGAAACACCGCGATAATCGCCTGCTTCACCCCAGGGATTGCCGTTATAGCTCCAGAAATGCTCTTCAACTGTAGAGGGAACTGCGATTACCTTATCAGTAGAACTGTTAAGTTTGTCCCAGCCGCAGGTAGGTGGATTTACCGGAAGAGATGAAATATTAACTGGTGGCATGTAAATATCATCATTAATCCATTCAGCTTCCCGGTCGATCCATAGCTTCCATCCATCTCCGGAGAGTTCTTGTTCAAATCTTCCCGGTTCGGCTGATACAGAAAAAATGCTTAATTGAAAAATAATTGATATTAAAAGAATTTGAAAAATATTATATGGAGAAATAAATCTGGCAATCATGATTACTGTTCCTCAAACTTGTATGAAGTAATTGTAAAGTTACAGTATTAATTCTCAAATAATTGAAAAAGTTATTTTAAAATAAAAGCTCAGCTTTTCTTTAATAATATTTCCCTTGTTTCAGTATAATCGTTGAAGCGAAAACGATAAGCATATTTCCCGGAATCGTATTGGTCGGTATTCCAGGATGCCATGTGATAACCCCGGTCACAGATAGAATTTACAAGAACCACCGGGGTTTCTCCTTTATCATTGAGTATTTCGAGCATCACATTCCCTCTTTGAGGGACCATGTATTCGATCGCCAGCATTGGATATGAAACAGTTTGGTTAATCTGGGCGAGAACCCTGGCGCCGGGTTTGGAAGGATACGATGGTTTCTCCTCATCAACAGTACTGTAATCGAAAGGTTCGTTGACAAGATGCCACAATGGTTCATTTCCGCCGGTGTAATCCTTGTGCAGATAATATGTTTTCAAAGGTGTGCGTTTAAAGCTGGTGAGTGGTTTCGGTACAGCTTGATTATTATGCCAATGATATACGGGAATATTCATCGGATTCAGAACGTTCAACATTCCACGTTCCTGGGCAATGTGGAAGAATCCAAAGTTACCGGGCTCGTGTCCGCCAAGCCATTTTCCGACGATATCAACTCTGAATGGATCCATACCGAAAATCAAAATGTTGGTCATGTAATCCCAGGCTTTACCTTTAGGGCTATTCTCATTCCCTTCCGGATTCGGGCCCGGGCTGAAATTGCCGTCACGACCGTAAATACCTTCTACGACATGGAGACCGAAATTTGTAGCGGAAAGATTGTCCAGAGTACGATGTGTCCATATTTCCTGACAGACAGTGTCATACCGGTCAACCCAGTTTTTCGAGGAATTAATCGGCCTGTCCCAGCGGGGGAGTGTGGCAACGTGCCTTTTCATATAGGCTTCGTAGTCTCTTTCAACATTGGGATTTCTATGCTCGGGAGGAAGGGTCATGACGCTTCCCATCTTCTGGCAGAAATGCTGATAGCCGTTAGCGACCGCACCCTGAAAATTCTTGCAGCAAAGTGTAAGACCCATGGAGTGTGCTTTGAATTTTGCGATATTGAGAAGAAATGTGTCGTGAGCATTAATCGGCCAGAGATACGGGATCTTCCTGAAAATCACGCCATGTGGAACATCTATCCATTGGAGTTCGTCATCACTAATGACATCATTTGACCTGGACCAGGATGATAGCCTTTCATTGTTGATACCGCTGACCCTGCCGTTCATATTATGCAGATCGGCGCCGGTACGTTTGGCAATAGGATAATACACATGCTTTTTCCAATTACTGCAATTTACCTCTCTGATGTGAAATTGTTTTTTTGAGATGCCTAACTTTTTCATCCCTTCGATTACACCTTCAACGAAGTGCGGATCGGTAATTATTCCCATCGTTTCATATGTATTTCCTCCACCCCCGGTGATGTTAGGCTTGATAGGGATCAAATGAGACACAGGAATTCCTGATTTGTCTTTCGGAATTATGACCTCATTGGCGAATCTTTCCCCCTCTTTTTTATTGGCTTTCGAGTTGGTTTTAACATCAACATTAGTAAACATAATGAAAACCGCTTCAGGATGTTCGTCGACAAATGGATGTACGCCGAAGTACCCGGTTGTTTTCCCGGTGCGGGCAGCAAAGACATAATTGGGATTTAACATTCCCATATTGGCTGCCAATGCAGTTGTTTTAATAAAATTCCTGCGATTAAGCATTTTATTCTCCAATCGCTTTAAATAAAATGATACAACAAGAATATTTTATCCCAATATATAACGGATATTCCTCACATTAATATCTTTCGGGTAATATTTTGAATTAACCATCTTAATGAATGAATGATAGCCTTTTTGAATGTTTGAAACAAATGCATTTTTCTAATAGATTGCCTTTTCACCTTATTAATCACGATCTTTGAATCTAAATTCATAAATAAAGAGGTATCGCTCCATTGATTCTTATAATAAAGTGGCGAATGACATAAAATAGCAATGCAACCGCTTGATCCGAAACAATATATCTTAGCAAATAATTTATTATTGATCGAAGCCTCTGATATCTTAAGAAAAGATTTTTTAGTGAGGGCAAGGCATATTGACTTAAAGTTAAATATTGCTAAATTCCAGTGTTCTATTTATTTTCATTGGTGGCTGTGAAAAGGTTTTACATGTTTAATCGACATAACAATTGAAGAAAAGGAAAAACTGATATGACCTGCGAAACAGCGTTCAACATGAGTTCATCGAACATCCGCTACGGCCTGGATGCTACCAGGGAAATTGGCATGGATCTGGCTGACATGGGCGTTAATAACGTGATGGTGCTGACCGATTCGAATCTGGCAAAATTACCGCCAGTTTTTACTGTACTCGAATCGCTTGATGACCAGAAGCTCAAGTATACTTTATTTGACAGGGTTCGCATAGAGCCGACAGATGAATCTTTCCTTGAAGCGATCGCATTTGCAGAATCACAAACATTTGATGCATTCATCGCAGTCGGTGGCGGCTCGACAATAGATACAGCCAAGGCAGTAAACCTTTACTCCACATATCCTGCAGACTTATTGGATTATGTCAATGCGCCGATTGGCAAGGCTAAGCCGATCCCCGGCCCTCTCAAACCTTTGATTGCTATCCCAACGACTGCAGGCACCGGTAGTGAGACAACTGGCGTTTCGATTTTCGACTTAGTTAAGATGCACGCCAAAACTGGCATTGCTAACATTCGACTCAAACCCACGCTTGGCCTCCTCGACCCAAAAAATACCAGGACGCTGCCGCCATTAGTTTCTGCATCGACTGGATTGGATGTTATAGTCCATGCAATTGAGTCCTATACTGCAATACCATTTAATCAGAGGCCGAAACCGGATCGCCCTCTGTTACGTCCAGCCTATCAGGGCTCAAACCCGATTAGCGATGTCTGGGCGTTGCAAGCATTGCGAATTGCAAATGAGTTTTTAATTCGAGCAGTTGAGGACCCCACCGATGAAGAAGCGCGTGGTATGATGCTGCTGGCAGCATCCTACGGTGGAATCGGTTTCGGTAACGCAGGCCTTCATCTGGCCCACGGCATGTCCTATCCTGTTTCAGGAATGGTGCGTAACTACAAACCACAGTCCTACAATGTAGATCATCCTCTCGTTCCGCATGGTATGGCGGTGGTACTCAATGCCCCTGCCGTGTTCCGTTTCACCGCGCCCGGTTGCCCTGAAAGGCACCTGCGTGCAGCCGAAGTATTGGGGGTTAACATTACCAGCGCCAGTCCAGAAGACGCAGGCAAAATCCTCGCCGACCGTATTATCGAATTCATGCAAAAGCTTAATATTCCTAACGGTCTCTCGGCGATAGGCTACACGAGCGATGACATTCCCGCATTGGTTCAGGGAACTCTGCCGCAGCATCGCGTGACAAAACTGTCACCGATACCGGCTGATGAAAAGGATTTAACTAAAATCTTTGAGGATGCAATGATCTACTGGTAAAAATAAACACAATAGGCATTCTACATAATTGTGTTATTACAAAATTATACCTCAAAATTTAAAGTTTCTTGAAAAAGTAGTAATTGACACCTTTTTATAAATTTATTAGAAATGAGGTGCGAAGGGAAAACCTGTGAATTTGACTAAATAGGTTTCTCCTCGCAGAACCATCTTTGAAAGGTAATGCTGAAAGGGGAAGGAATGGGGATTATTAAGAATTATATAAAAGGCGAATGGAAGACCTCAGCTTCTACTCAAATTGGTGATGTATGGAATCCATCAACGGGGGAAAAGATCGCACAGGTTCCTTACTCCACTGCCGCTGAACTAAATGAAGCAGTGACAACGGCAAAGGAAGCGTTCTGGGAGTGGCGTTGTACACCGCCGTTAGTACGCATGCGATACCTGTTCAGGCTTATGAATGCATTCGAAGAGAATTTCGAGGACATCGCTCGTATATTGGTCACCGAGGAGGGGAAGACCATGGACGAGTCGCGCGGTGAAGTTCGGCGGATGATTGAGAATGTGGAGCACGCTACAAGCGCAACCACCTCGATGACCGGATACAACCTCGAAGATATTTCGAGAGGTATCGACTGCATAGCTGAACGTCAGCCCATGGGAGTGTTTGGGTGTATCGCCCCGTTTAATTTCCCTGCTATGGTTCCTTTCTGGTTTTTGCCGTACGCTCTGGCAACCGGAAACACATTCGTTCTCAAACCATCTGAGCAGGTGCCGATGACACAAACCCGTATCTTTGAGATTATTGATGAAATAGATTTCCCTGAAGGTGTAGTTAATATGGTTCACGGCTCCCGTGATGTTGTAAATGCCATGCTTGACAACGTGGACATTCAGGGTGTCTCCTTTGTTGGCCAGACCTCCACAGCAAAATATATCTATAAAAAATGCGGCGAGACCGGCAAACGTGTTCAGGCTCTCGGCGGCGCTAAAAACTGTGTGGTTGTCATGCCAGATGCTAATATCGACAAAAGCATTCCATCACTCATCACCTCCTTTTATGGGTGTGCGGGCGAGCGCTGCCTCTCCGGTTCATTGATGCTTGCAGTGGGAGATGTGTACGATGAATTGAAGGAAAAATTCAGCGCCGCTGCCAAATCTCTCAGAGTCGGTAATGGACTTGACGAGAAAACCCAGATGGGGCCTGTAATCAGTGCTGAACACAAACAGCAGGTACTGGGCTATATCGAAAAAGGTATAGAGGAAGGCGCAAATCTTATTCTCGATGGCCGGGACGTCAACGTTGAAGGTTGTGAAAACGGTTTTTATATCGGGCCAACCATTTTTGACAATGTAACAGCTGAAATGACC
>JABHYP010000381.1 GCA_018656855.1 Candidatus Latescibacterota bacterium
AATTCCCGGATTGAAAGCGGCAGCCCGTATACATGAATTAAGCAGCGAATTGAACCTTGTTACGCGCAATTCGAGACTTGTTCTGAACCGTGTAGAAGAACCTATACCCGAAGACAGGTTAAAGCTTATTGAGAAAACGGGACTGGAAGTTGCCGGACGTATTCCGACCGATCCTCTTTTTGAGAAGTTTGAGTTCGGAAGCGCTTCTTTTCTCGATATTACGGATGAAAGTGCCGCCCTCAGGGCTGTACGCGATCTTACAGTGGCTCTTGATCTATGATATATAAAGGACTGAACTAATTATAACTTATCTTAACAGGGAGGTTATCTGAAATGTCTTTTCCGGATGTAACTGAAAAGTGGACAAACAGAATCCTTGAAGTAACAATAGGGGAGGAACCCAACCAAATCGTGATCGGCGGACATTCCACTCTTCCATTTCTTAACTTTGAAGGTGAAACTCCTCACAGGCCGTATATAGCCATGGAGATTATTGATGTTGAGCCGGAGGAATGGGGGGCTGTGCTGACTGAACCTTTCGGCGACACTTTGAAGAATCCTGTAGACTGGGCGAAGAAATGCATTGATGATTACGGCGCCGATATGATCTGCATAACACTTAATGGCATTCACCCGGATTTTGGAGATAAGCCGGTTGAACATGCTGTGGAAGTGGTTCGGTCGGTGGCTGATGCGATTAATGTGCCGATCATTGTATGGGGCTGCGGAGATGATGAGAAAGATAATCTGGTATTGCCTTCTATCGCGGACACTCTCCAGGGTAAAAATGCTCTTCTCGGGAGTGTTACCGAGGGGAATTTTAAGACCCTTGTCGCTGCCTGTCAGATGGGCGGACATAACCTTATCACGGAAAGTCCCTGTGATATTAACATCGCCAAGCAGGTAAATATCCTCGTTTCCGAAAGCGGATTTCCGTTGGAACGGGTGGTGATGTATCCGACCACAGGAGCGCTGGGATATGGATTTGAGTATATTTATTCCATCATGGAGCGTGGAAGGCTGGCAGCACTATCCGGGGACAGAATGATGTCTCCACCTGTGATTTGTCGTGTCGGACCCGAAGTTTGGAGAGTAAAAGAAGCTCAGACATCTCTGGAGGAACAACCGGGCTGGGGTCCTGCAGAGGAGCGTGGTCCTATGTGGGAAGCCATGACAGCCAGCACTCTTTTCATGAGCGGTGCGGACATCATGATCATGCGGCACCCTAAAGCTGCAAAGATAACAAGAAATATGATAGATGAATTGATGGATAAATAATATTTTTCGGATAAATCAGAAAAAGATAGCTAATTGAATATAATTTCGTAAATATCAAAGGGAGCTTCTCATGTTTATCATTGGTGAACGTGTTAATGGTATGTTCAGTGATATTAAGAAAGCTATTCAAAGCAAGGACAAAAAACCGGTACAGAAAGTAGCATTAGAACAGGTAAAAGCAGGTGCAAATGCACTTGATATTAATGTAGGCCCTGCGACAGCAGACAAGGAAAGCGCAATGGTCTGGTTAGTCGAGGCTGTCCGTGAGGTTACAGACATTGCTCTCTCAGTAGACACTGCCAAATTTTCGGCGATGAAGGCGGGTTTTGAAGCCGCTGGAGGCTCATTAATCCTGAATTCAACTAAGGGTGATGACAGGAGCATGGATCAATATCTTCCGCTTGCGAAGGAACATGATGCTTTGGCCATTATACTATGTATCGATGAAAACGGCGTGCCATCCAATGTGGAGGGACGAGTGGAAATTGCCATGAAAGGGCTGGCAAAAGCCATGGAATATGAAATCGATATAGAAAAGATCGTTATCGATCCAATTGTTCTTCCGGCCAATGTGGCTCAGGATCAGACTAAAAAGGTTATGCAGGCAATTAGTGAAATAAGAAGTTTGGCTGATCCATCACCACATATTGTCGTTGGCCTGTCCAACATAAGCCAGCGCTGCTCGAATACCGGACTGATTGACAGAACATTTCTTGCTATGTGTGTCGCAAATGGGATGGATATGGCTATTACGGATCCCACGGATGAAGAGCTTATGAATACAATGATCACCGCGGAATTGTTGATGAACAAGAGCATTTACTGCGATGGTTTTCTCGAGGCTTACTATACCTGATGAAACTGTTGAATTATAAGCTCAAAATTTTCCAATTATCATTACTTGCTATGATTTTACGTGGTTATAAAAAACACAATTCTTCAGGCTGATATTGCTAAAGAAAGTTTGATGGTCAAACTTTATTTAAGGTAATCTGTTTGTAAAAATTATATTCAAAAGCAAATTATGTTTGCTTACGAATTAAAACCTAATCCTTCTGCCAGAGAATTCTCGGAACTATTAGTTAATTTTACCCACAGTCTTATATAATAATCCATAAATCATTGTTATAAACCGGCATTTCCACGATTAACTGGGGTGCCGGTATTTTTTTATCCTGGTAATTCAGTTAATCCCGTTAATCCAGGTTCAACAATCTCCCAACTTCTTATTAATCCCGAACAATTCATAAATTGCAGTGCTTTTGATTGCATATTGTCAAAACGAATATAAAATAGTACGAATAATTCATATTTATTACTTGCAAAACTAAATAAAATTTAGTATTATTAAGAAAACTTAGTTATTTGTTGTTTGTTATATATGATGCCAGGATATATCGTCATTATTAACACGATGATATCACAATTCGGTCAATTATTACTACTTTTCTGAGAGGATTTTATAATGAAGATTGCAGCCAGTTCGCAGGGAAAAGAACTTTCGAGCATGGTTGACCCGCGTTTCGGCAGAGCACAATATTTCATTGTGGTCGATACCGAGACGGGAGAATATACCAGCCACAGCAATGAAATGAATCTTAACGCCATGCAGGGAGCGGGCATTCAATCAGCAAAGAATGTTTCTGATTTTGGTGTTCAGGCGGTGATTTCGGGAAATATGGGGCCTAATGCCTTTGCAACCCTGCAGGCGGCGGGAATTGATGTTTATGTGAAAGCGTCCGGAACGGTGCGGGATGCGGTGGATGCTTTTAAGGAAGGAAAGCTTGAGAAGATTGACAAGGCGAATGTAGGGGGACACTGGGCGTAATAAAGGAGTTTTCGATGCCCGGATTTGACGGAACAGGACCGAAAGGACAAGGACCTCGCACAGGGTGGTGGCGAGGAAAATGCGTTAGCTCGATGTCAGAATCGATTGGCAGGGCACTTGCGGGCATTATCATTCCGGTTATTGGGATAGTAGCAAATGATATCCGCAAGCCGGACGGCATTACCAGAAAGTTTTTTTCGTCGTTGAAATCTCGTTTGTTTCATAAGCATCTTAAATACCCTGAGGTTCACCTTATTTATGAGAGAAAAAATAGGG
>JABHYP010000029.1 GCA_018656855.1 Candidatus Latescibacterota bacterium
AGTTTGATACATCCGTATTACCAGCCGGATCAGTTACCGTAAGAGTGACTGAATAATTCCCTGCCTCACCATAATCGGGGGTATATGATAGCAGACCGGAACTGGTCAACTGTGCATTAGCGGGAAGGCCTGATGCGCTGAACGAGAGTCTGTCACCACTTGAGTCAATAGCGGCTAACTCTAATGAAAGATTATCTCCTTCCTGGATAGTTTTATCCTGGTCGGCGAATAAAACTGGAGGAACGTCTTTTTCCATCACAACAACGTCTAGATTCCTTGAATCTGTAAAACTGCCATCGTGTGCGCCTACTACCATGCAATAGATACCAGATTGGAAAAAACCTGGTGTCCACTTGATTATACCTGCATGCGCATCAAATGTAGCCTGCGGTGGAAGGTTCTCTACCCAGAAAATCAGGCTGTCCCTCTCTCCACTTGCTACAGGTATTTCGAATTCCCAGTATTCTCTCTCCTGCATTATCTGCGGATCAATATCAGACAACTCAACAGGTACTTGTATATCTCTCCCAGTCACATTTACTGAAATTTTGAACTTAAGTGTATCCCCAAGTCCATCCTGATCCTGCACAAAGAATTCAACGAGGTTTACACCAATATCCGTTGAAACCGGTGTCCAGGTAAAACTGCCGTTGCTGAAATTGGCTCCCCGGGTAAAAACACTTCCGGTCTCGTCTGAAGCAGCCGTTATAGTCAGATTATCACCATCAGGATCAGATGCTTCTATCGTAAGCAGCAACTGCTCACTCTCATTAATTGTTGTATCTGCAATAGCTGTGAATACAGGGGGATGATTCACCTTATTAACTGTTATGTTAACCTGAGCCGTATCCGCAGCCAATTCAGGATCACGTACTATAAATTCCAGATTGTAGTCACCAGCCGTAGCCGATGACCAACTGAAATGGCCGTTTATAAAAACCGCCCCTAAGGGTAATCCACTAACAATTATATCCGTATTTTTATTCTCCGGATCACTTGCAGACTCAAAGCCTGTTCCTGATCTATCTGGTAGGCGTTATTTTCAAGTATTATTTCAGGAGGTAGATTCGTATTCTCCACCGTAACGACAGCGTATAAGTAATCCTCTTCTCCATCAGGATCGGCTGCTACCAGTGTAAATGTGTATTCACCAGCATCCTCAAGCCCTGGAGTCCAGCTAAAATTAAGTGTAGAGGGATCAAACGAGGAGTTTTCCGGAAGACCAGAAGAGGTAATTGTTAAAGCGTCCTGGTTAAAATCCGTTGGTGGATCAAAAACATATGTAAGTAATTGCCCTTCCGCCGCAGCGATTTCAACAACTTCGGATTGCCATTCAGGTGGGACATTCCCTACCAGTACTTCAAATGTAACTATTTGACTGCTTTCATTTACACCATCTGAAACAGCGAACTCAGCAACATAGTTTCCTGTTTTAGTCGGTGTCCAGAGAAACTGCCCTGTTGACCCGAAAAAAAGATAGTCTCCGGGATAATCAAATGACTTTATGCTATAGGTAAGAGCACCTCCCTCAGGATCAATTGCATCCAATTGCAGAAAAAAATCATTCCCAACTGTAAGTTGCTGTGCTTCTAAATCGTAAAAGAACGGCGATCCTCCAGAGCCTGTTATTGTAAACTCGCTAGTGGCGAGTGTATCTTTTAAAGATTTATGGGTTAAATATATCTGTGTTGTAGTGCCTGATACTACCCCATCCTTTGCTTTAAGAGATACTTTAGCAATGTACCCTGAACCGGCCTCTATTTCTCCATCCTGTAAAGAGTAGATTACCATTCTTACGCCTGTTTCAGGATCTCCAATTTTTCCGGCTGTGACGGACATATCGGACGCCCTGCCGATTAGATCTACAGAACCGGCATATTCTAAAACGTTACTGTCGAAATGCATTTCAAGGGTTGTTGCGATAATGGCGGAATCAATAGAAGAAACAACGAATATTTCACTGTTAATGCCTGCATAAATGCTTCCGCCCAAAGCCCAGGGATCAAGCTGAGTAGGAGTTGAAGAAGATGCTTCAACAGTTATTGCCCCATCCGTAAATAATAATGGAACTCTTATATTCGATCCTATGGCATATGCTACACCGTTACTCATTGTTAAGCCAATCGTTTGCGAAGGAGCGTTTTTATCTATCAGAAACCTGTATTGTATCAGTTGTGTCCTTGCCGTATCGATTATTATGTTTGGACCAAAATATAGTACCTTTAAAACACCACGAACCTCCTGTGACGCATTAGCGAATTTGGATGGTCCTAAATGAGTACTCCCAATATATTCGATGTTCTTTGAAGGTACTTCAGTAATATCAAATGAAAAACAAGACATATTTGAATGACTATGCACTGTTAAATTAACCACTGCTGTATCACCTGCAGTTACACTTACGCTATCGAGGCTAATCTCTGCGTACTGCGTTTCCGTTTGCGAGAACAAAAAGGAAAACGAAAGCAGTACAAACAGACAGGCAGACGCAAAAACATCCTGACGTGAATTCATTCCATCCTCCGGCCAATGATAAATGGAATCCAGTATTTCAGTATATATGAAATAGCACAAAGCAATTGTGGTAAGTGATAAATGCGGCGGGCAAAACAATAATACTGTGGGCAAGTTCAATATATCATGCCGGAAACCGTTGCGTCAAGAGAATCATACAATTTTATCATTTAAATAAGTGCTTTTCGAAAACGACACTATCAGCGTTTTATTTATAGCCTGCCATGATGACCTGCTATTCTTGATTGAAACTCTGTAAAAGTCGGGTGTCATTTCTCTTAATAATAGTTAAGGCCTTTTCTTCCGGTGGGCATAGGGCTGGATTTAAAATTCACTATCGTATTGTGGAGGAAGGATTCCAGGATATTAGTTGGAGACAAAGCAATTACTGCTTAGGGGGACCACTCGGGAGAAGTGAGACGATATTACTGTCCGAATCACCCCATCTCGACGTTTCTACTGGTTATCGCATACACTATCAAAATCAATCCAGTTTCGCTTGCGGATTAGGCGAAGACTGGGAGCGGCATCTCTTTATCCGATTGTTCGAACAAAGGATATGCCTCTCTTGACAATGATAACATATGATAATACAATAGCACAATAGCGATCATTGAGATAATTATTGGAGGTGTGATGCAAAAAGCTATTGGCTATATCAGGGTATCGACCACTGGCCAGGCTGAGGAAGGTGTTAGCCTGGCTGCACAGAAAGAGAAGATATCTGCATGGGCAACTCTCAACGATGTTGAACTGGTGG
>JABHYP010000004.1 GCA_018656855.1 Candidatus Latescibacterota bacterium
CGCGAGGAGATGCAGCAGAACATCATCTTCCGATCTAAGGTTGCGTCCGTAACCCGTAACTATCTGCTTGAACGTGAGTTTGTAGAAATTGAAACTCCGTTCTTCATGAAGAGCACACCTGAGGGAGCGCGTGATTTTCTTGTTCCAGCCCGCAGATTTCACGGTAAGTTCTATGCCCTTCCTCAGTCGCCGCAGCTATACAAGCAGCTTCTCATGGTATCGGGATTTGACCGCTATTTCCAGATAACACGTTGTTTCAGGGACGAAGACCTCCGCAAAGACCGTCAGCCCGAATTCACACAGATAGACCTTGAAATGAGTTTTGTCGATGAGGAGGATGTGCTTGAGCATATAGAGAAACTGGTTGTCGAAATCTTTGATAAAACCATGAAAATGAAGATGGGACCACGTTTTCCGCGGCTCAGCTATCGGGAGGCCATTGACAGATTTGGTGTAGACAAGCCTGATGTCAGATTCGGACTTGAACTTGTGAATGTGGGTGATGTTGTTTCCGAATGCGGATTCAACGTTTTCAGTTCTGTCCTTGAAAAAGGCGGTCTTATTAAGTCCATAAACATTAAGGGCGGCGCATCTATGTCGAGAAGCCGTATTGACGGTCTTATTACATATTCACAGGAACTGGGCGCCGGCGGAATGTCTTGGATGAAGATGACTGATACCGGACTCGAGTCGAATATTGTGAAGTTTTTCGATGACCCGATTCAAAAGGCGCTCGTTGAGAGGATGGACGCTGAATCGGGAGACCTTTTGATCTTCGTGGCCGACAAATCCGCTGTGGTCAATAAAACCCTCGGTGCGGTGAGACTCAAACTCGGAAATGATCTCGGACTTATTGACGAGTCTAAATTTGAAGGACTGTTCGTGACTGAATTTCCCATGTTTGAAATGGATGAGGAGACAAACGAAATCACCTCGATGCATCACCCGTTTACCTCCCCTGTTGAGGAAGATATTCAGTTTCTTGAATCCGACCCGCTCAAGGTTCGCTCTAAGGCGTATGATTTTGTGCTGAACGGCAACGAAATCGTTTCCGGTTCCATAAGGATTCATGACAAGGATTTGCAGATGCGGATATTAAAATCGTTGGGAATCTCTGAAGAGGAAGCACAGGAAAAGTTTGGATTTCTTCTTAAAGCCTTTGAATACGGCACACCGCCTCATGGAGGAGCTGCGTTCGGATTCGACAGGTTTATCATGCTTTTGCGAAAAGCGCCATCAATAAGGGATGTGATTGCTTTTCCGAAAACAAACCAGGCTATTTCACTCATGGATGATACGCCGTCCGCTGTATCCCGTAAACAGCTTTCAGAGCTCGGATTAAATATTACCAAACACTAATATACCAGAAGTTTTACTTGACATTTTCATAAAATAATAGTATAAATACATTCATGTTACTAAGTCGGTTTCACTAATATTTATAAATACTTAAGTTGACTTTTTCAGGTTTGCCAATCTAACTGTAAAGACATATTCCTCATTGATCAAAAAGGCGAACATAACTGACCTCCGTTGTCAATGCCCGTTATCTTAATGGATAATATTACTCCACATAGTAGTTCAATAATATTTACAAAAATCGTATATGGACATAACAGAAAGTATTATCTTGTTTCATTTTGCCTGTGCTTCAAACTTGAAACCTGAAACTTGAAACCAATTTAATAAAAATATAAACTATCTTTATGGGAAGGATCGATCTGTTATATTGAGCGCTGAAGATGTAGAACTTATCTATCCGTCAAAATCGAATTATCAGGATTTATTCGGCAGCGGTGACTGTAATATCCGTGCAATAGAGGAAAGGTACGGCGTCAATGTTGTTTGCAGGGATGGTGCGGTAAAAATCATCGGAGAGAAGTCATCGACCAAAAAAGCAGCCCGGATAATAACTGAAATGGATGAACTTATAGCATCAGGAACACACGTTGACGAGCACACGCTGTCAAGTGCTCTTGACTATCTTGAGAGCGGAGGTTCAGGTGTTTCGGTAGGATTTGACACGATAGTACTGAACGCAAAGGGACGACAGATCAGGCCTCGTTCTCTGGGACAGTGTTTTTATCTCGCCGCCATAAAGGAGAATGATGTAGTGTTCAGTATCGGTCCGGCGGGGACGGGAAAAACATATCTCGCCGTGGCCTTTGCGGTTTCTGCTCTGAAAGCAAAAGCTTTTCAGAGGATCATACTATGCAGGCCGGCGGTCGAGGCTGGCGAGAGCCTAGGATATCTGCCCGGAGACCTCAAAGACAAGGTTGAGCCGTATTTCCGTCCGCTTTACGATGCACTTTTCGACACACTTGGCCATGAAAAGCTTGCAAAGTTCCAAGAAAACGGTGTGGTGGAAGTTGCACCGCTTGCGTTTATGCGCGGTAGAACGCTTGCAAATGCTTTTATAATTCTCGATGAAGCCCAGAATACCACATCGAGGCAGATGAAAATGATTCTGACACGGCTCGGCCATGGTTCTAAAATGGTGATAACAGGCGATGTGACTCAGGTGGATCTTCCAAAAAGCGAACAACCGGGTTTGAACGAAATTGAGACAATTCTTTCAAATATTGATGGAGTTGAGTTTGTACGGCTGACCAGTCGTGATGTTGTCAGGCATCGGCTTGTACAAGATATAATAAACGCTTATGTAAATCATGGATCGTGAAATAACGGTCAGGAAATATAGCAGGGAGAATATTCGGTGAAAAGCGGATTTACCCGTTCAAATTTTTTAAAGGAAAAAACGGGACTGTTAAAACCACACAGTAAGAACATCCGCGGTATTTTTCCGAGACTTGCTCTCGCCTTTTTTGTTATTGTCGCAATCTCAAGTATGTATATCTCCTTGACTGTTAAGAGTGCGGGATTGATTGAGTATACGGTCCCTGCTCTCAAGGCCGGGGATATTTCACCGAACAGGGAAATCGCTTTGATTGACTTTGAGATCCCTAAGCCATCCGAGCAGCTTGAAGAAGAACAAAAGCAGGCAGCAGCAGGTGTTATTCCTGTTTTTAGCATCGATTATGAGGCATTAAGGTCGATACAGACTGAAATTGATACTCTTTTTTCTGTAATGAATTCCTTTTCAGAAAGTGCGGTAACGGATTCAGCAAAGAAGTCGATTGAGGATGCTGTATATGGCGAGATGACCTTTTCGGAAATTGCTTCTTTTAAGAGAAGAATTTTATTTGGAAAAAGCAGTGTAACAGACTCGGTGTATATCTCTTTAAAAAGAGCGTTTAATCAACTATATACGCAATTAATTGTTTCAAGCAAAGACGACCTCAGACATATATCTGAAGAATTTATCATGCTTGAAGATTATGAAGACAAACGTACGGTGAGAATAGAAGATGTTTTAGACACCGGGGATGTGACAGAAACATTAAAACAGAAACTCAGGGAATATTTAGGTAAGATTTTTTTAAAACGTTCTCTTGATACAATCCAGGATTTTACGATAAAATTTATAAGACCGAATCTCTATTATAATGCTCCCCGGACAAATGAACTCCGTGAACAGGCAATGAGCGCTATTCCCCATAACCTGGCTTCATATAAGAGAAACGAGAGGATTATTGAAGCGAATGTTTCGGTGAATGCATTGCAGCTTGCAGCGCTTGCGGCATATAAAAAAGAACTGGAATCCCGCACATTTGAGGAAAACCGCCGGAAGCATTACGCAATTGCTTTTGGAAAAATAATTATCGGACTCGGTATTATTATGATAATTATTCGTTATATTTATATTTTCCGGCTAAAATTGTACAGATCATTCTCACAACTTCTACTTCTTTGCTTAATCTCCGCAATCCCGCTTCTCGTAGCGTACTACATATCATGGAGCGGCAATATTTCGGAATTTATGATCCCTGTTGCTCTTGCCACAATTCTCGCTACTATCCTGTTTGATGCGGGAATTGGTATTTTAATTTCATTAGGAATTGCACTGATTGTGGCATCGTTTAATTTTTCTACCGGTGCACGGCTGGGAATAATCTATTTTATCGCCGGCAGCGTCGGCGTTCTCACAGTTGGTCAGGTGCGCCACAGAAAAGAGTTTTATCGTTCGATGCTTTTCGTACCGCTCAGTATGGCTATTGCAGTGCTGGCAACAAACGACTGGATTTCAAATTCTTCATTTGCCGTGTTGGGTAAGGATATATTTATTGCTGCGGCAAACGGTTTTTTCTGCCCGATTATCGCAATTGGGTTTTTACCCCTTCTCGAAAGCTTTTTCAAGATTGCGACCGACATAACCCTCCTTGAGCTTTCAGACCTCAACAATCCTCTGCTGAAAGACGTGGCAGTGAAGGCTCCGGGAACTTTTTCATCCGTGCTTATGGTTGGCTCTCTCGCTGAGGCAGCGGCTGAAAAGATTGGCGCGAATCCTCTTCTTGCACGTGTCGGTTCTTATTACCATGATATCGGAAAAACTCTCATCCCGGAGTATTTCATTGAAAACCAGTATGGCGGAGATAATCCTCATGATCGTCTTTCACCTCATATGAGTGCGCTGGTAATAGCTTCCCATGTCAAAGAAGGTTATGAACTTGGCCTTAAATATGGCCTTCCGGAGGCAATTCTTGATATAATCAAGCAACATCACGGCACCAGTCTTATGGCATCAGTCTACCACAAAGCAGTTGAAAATTCCGGCGGCGAAAGTGTGGATGAGTCAGCTTTCAGATACCCCGGCCCGAAACCCCAGACACGTGAAGCCGGGATTGTAATGCTTGCCGACCTTGTCGAAGCGGCAAGCCGCTCGGTAAACGAAAAGGCTCCGGGAAAGTTTAAATCGCTTATCTCCACCATAATTCAAAAACGTTTTCTTGAAGGTGAGCTTGATGAATGTGATCTCACACTAAAAAATCTGCATAATGTAGAAGAAAGTTTTTTACCTGTCCTTGTTGGTTCTTTCCACAGCCGTGTAGAGTACCCGTGGCAGAAGGAAGAAAATGCGAAAAATGGCATTGGAAACGGGGCAGCAAAACCAGATAAAAAGAATACGGTTGACTCAGGAATCGAAAAGGATAATAAATAATGATAGAGGTTGACATCAATGTGAGCGAATATGTTAATGAACTTTTCCTTCTGGATGGAGAACGTCTGAAAAAATATGCAATGCGGATTCTGGAATCGAGCAAAGTAGCCGACTGCAGTGTTTCGATTATTTTTATCGGCGATGCAAAAATGTCGGTGTTGAATGAAAAATATAAGAAACGTAAGGGATCAACTGATGTTTTGAGCTTCGATCTTTCAGATGAAGGATCGGACAGTATTGAGGGCGAGGTTTATGTATCCCTGGAAAGAGCAGAAGTTCAGTCGGCTGATTATGGCGTTTCGTATTCTGAAGAAGCGGTTCGCTTGGTTACACATGGATTGCTTCATCTGGCCGGACGGGTTCACAAAAGCGATGAAGAGTATGAAGCTATGACCAGGGAAACCGAAAATTTTGTTTCCGGATTTTTTGCTGATGGAGAATTAATGTGATTATACCTGTTGTACTGTTTTTCTGTTTTATAATAACCTTTTTCACCTCGGCAATATTTTCCGGGGCGGAAATCGCAATCGGGTCTATTTCGCGCGATTCAGTTGAAAAACTGATTGAGAATAAAGTCCGGGGAGCTTCACTGATTTATGTAATAATAAAAAACAGGCGCCGTTTTCATCTTCTGTTACTTGCCGGAAGGATTATTTCAATAGTGGGCGGGGCGTTTTTTTTATTCACAACCTTTCTTTATTATTACGGGATATTGGGGATTGCCGATACATTTAGCTGGGGCGCCGTATTTGTTCTTTCCGTTTCAGCTTTTATTTTTGCGGAAAGTGTGCTCGCAAAGGTTATTTCAATGGGCGAATATGAGGATACGGTTTCCAGGTTCGCATACTTTCTTGTGATATTTCACAAAATGCTTTTCCCGTTAACATTTCTTCTTGAGCGCATTCTTACAATATTTATTAAGAAAAGCAAGGAAATGGCTGCAAAAGAAGAAGCTTTGATCGAACTGGTAAAATCCGAAAGTGAGGACGGCGTTATTGAGCGGGAAGAAAAAGATATGATTCAAAGCGTCCTGGACTTCTCTGATACGACTGTCCGTGAGGTCATGGTTCCGCGGATTGATATTGTTGCTGTCGAGAAGGGAATTTCTGTGGATGAGCTCATTGCGCTTTTTGAGAAGGAAGGTCATTCACGTATACCTGTATATGACAAAAGTATTGATAATATCATGGGTGTGATTTATGCCAAAGATATTCTTCCAATAATTGCTGAGAAAGGCAAAGATAATTTTTTGGTAACCGGGACAATGAGAAAGGCATTCTACGTTCATGAAACGAAAAAAATATCCTTGCTTCTAAAGGAATTTAAGAAAGCGAAGGTTCATATTGCCGTTGTTGTGGATGAGTATGGAGGTACTGCGGGTATTGTGGCGCTTGAGGATGTGCTTGAGGAAATCGTGGGGGAAATCCAGGACGAATATGACCATGACGAGCGAGATTATCTCTGGATAAATGACAGGACGGTTCTTATGGATGCCGGCCTTGATGTTGATGATGTTAACGAGATTATTCATACCAATATCCCAAGGGAAGATTTTGATACGCTCGCCGGTTTTGTTTATCATTTGCTCGGTGTTATACCCAGTGGCGGAGAGGAATTCCGCTGGGAGAATATTTCATTTACTGTCAGGGAAACAAACAAAAACCGTATTTCAAAGGTTCTTGTCAAACTTGATGAACCTCTTATAAAAAACATGGAAGAAGCCGAACATCAATAAGTAAAACCGGGAATTAAAACTATATAAAGAGGCACATTAATATCCAGGCCGGATTTTGAATTTGTGATCCGGAATATTTTTAATCCAAAATGTCCCGCTTCCGGGTGTTTTAAAATATCACTACCAGAACGGAGGAATTAACTTTAATGGTCACTGTCGGAATTATCGGTGCAGGATACTGGGGAAAGAATATTATCAGGACAGTCAATGCTATTGATTCAGTCAAAATTAAATATATTTCGGATTGCGATAATAAGACACTGGAAAAATTTTCAGCTTATACAGAAACGATAAAAACTTCTGATTATCTTGAAATTCTGAAAGACGATGAAGTCAATGCAGTTATAATATCTACTCCTCCTGTTACTCATTATAAGATTGCCAGAAATGCACTATTTGCCCATAAGCATGTTATGGTTGAGAAACCTATAACCATCGAAACAAATCACGCCCGTGAACTTGTTAAAATTGCAGGGGAAGAAAACCTCAAACTAATGGTCGGACATCTTTTGCTTTACCATCCCTGTGTTAATGCAATGAAAAAGTATATCGATGACGGAGAAATTGGCGAAATCTTCTACCTGTACAGCAAGCGCCTGAACCTTGGGAAAGTGCGTAAGGACGAGAATGCCCTCCTGTCGTTTGCACCCCATGATATTTCGGTGGCACTTTATCTTCTTGGCAAAAATCCGGATTCAGTGAGTGCGTATGGCAGCAGTTATCTGCAGAAGGATGTTGAGGATGTTGTTTTTCTCAACATGCACTTTCCCGGCGGTAAAATCGCACATATCCATGTAAGCTGGCTTGATCCGCATAAGGTTAGACATACGACTGTTGTGGGTTCGCACAAAATGATGATATTTGACGATATGGAACCGAGAGAAAAGATAAAAATCTATGATAAGGGTGTTAAAATGTCTGGGGAATACGGCTCCTACGGAGAATTCCTTTCCCTCAGGGACGGCAACATATTCATCCCTGCTGTTAAAATGCGCGAACCGTTGAAATGCGAGTGCGAACACTTTATTGAATGCATTGAACAGGGTTGCTCACCGCGGAGTGACGGCAGGAACGGACTGATTGTCACACACGTATTGGAAGCCGCTCAGAGATCGCTTAAATCCGGCGGCATTCCCGTTGAAATTGATAAATTAATATGAG
This sequence comes from Candidatus Latescibacterota bacterium, assembly GCA_018656855.1. Taxonomy (GTDB): domain Bacteria; phylum Latescibacterota; class Latescibacteria; order Latescibacterales; family Latescibacteraceae; genus JABHYP01. The sequence goes on from JABHYP010000004.1 coordinate 7,956, forward strand.
AAATATATTTTATTACTTCGGAGTTAGTCCGGATTATTCAAAAATAATTTTGCCGTGGAGAACGCAAAAGAATACAAAGGAAAATAATATCAGATATGAATAGACCTGAAAACATAAATTATCTAAAATTTCTTGCCTATAAATTCCAATCATCTGGCTGGAGCACTTACTCGAATATCCTTGAAAGGTATGAAAATTTACCTGTGGGGTGGACAGGCCCGGAACCGGAAATTCTTTTTATAAAGAGGAAACGTTCCATCGCGGTGTGTATTGAGTCTTTATCATCGCTAAAGGATGATAGTATTTCGGAAAAATGGAAAGCGATACTGAAGGAGAAAGAAGTTCAACATATCCAGCGTCCGGAAGCGACTGTAACACTACGTGTGAAAATTATGGTTTTATTTAGCGATATTAAGACTCTTGAAATTGCAAAACGCATCGCAGAGACTCATTCGATACCTATTGACTGCCAGATAATAAAAAAAGTTGCCCGCAAAAGAAGAAAGAAAAAAAAGCATTCTTTAGTGGATAGATCAAAAACTGACAAGCTTATTATACTGGTTGGGATTATAATAGTATTGGGTTTTTTATATATTGCCTCGACTTTTATCATATCCACTTTCAAAAAGAAAAGTTTTTTTCAGCCTGCCGGTACGGAAAGCGATATTGAAAAATATAAGAAACTCTATGAAAGAAGTAAAAGAAGATAATATCACCGTAGTTAGTAAAATAATATCGTAAATTAAATGAATAAATGTCTTTAGAGCGAGGAGTGAATGAGCGGAAAATCAGAGGTTAAATACGACCACAGGGAAATAGAAAAGAAGTGGAGAGAACGCTGGAGCAAACGAGGCGACTATAAGATAGATATGGATAAAGCACAGCGGCCGTTCTATAACCTCATGATGTTCCCCTATCCTTCCGCAGAAGGTCTTCATGTAGGTAATGTGTATGCGTTTACGGGTTCCGACATTTACGGCCGTTTCATGAAAATGTGCGGATATGACGTGTTTGAGCCGATCGGGTTCGATGCGTTCGGCATGCATTCGGAGAACTTTGCGATCAGCAAAGGCGTTCATCCCGCACAACTTGTGCCTGAAAATATCTCTAATTTCAGGGATAACCAGCTAAAGCTTATAGGGAATATGTTCGACTGGTCAAGGCAGGTTGATACTACTGATAAAAATTATTATAAATGGACGCAGTGGATATTTGTCCAACTCTTTAAAAATAATCTGGCTTACCAGGAAGAAGCTTCGGTTAACTGGTGTCCTTCCTGCAAAACGGTGCTTGCTTCCGAACAGGTTATCAGCGAAAAATGTGAGCGGTGCAGTTCTACTGTCACCCGGAAAAAAATGCTTCAGTGGTTTTTCAGAATAACAAAATATGCCGAACGTTTAAACGCCAATCTCGATACAATTGACTGGTCGGATATCACAGTTTCCGCACAGCGCAACTGGATTGGAAAAAGCCAGGGAGCCGATATCGATTTTGCCGTTTCCGGATGTGATGAAAAACTCCGTGTTTTTACCACACGGCCTGATACCATCTTCGGAGCCACATATATGGTTCTCGCCCCGGAACACCCGCTGGTTGAAAAGATTACTCCGCCGGAACAGAAAAACACCGTGGAATCGTATGTCAGGGAAGCTGTTAGTAAAAGCGAACAGGAACGAATTGAGGAAGCCGGGGAAAAGACAGGCGTTTTCACAGGCGGATATGCTGTAAATCCCGCAAATGGGAAACAAATCCCCATCTGGGTGGCGGATTACGTGCTTATCGGGTACGGTACGGGAGCGATTATGGCTGTCCCCGCTCATGACGAACGAGATTTTGAATTTGCCACTGAATTTAATCTTCCCATAGTAGAGGTTATTTCACCCGACGGAACATCTCACACGCTTAAAGAAGCGTATAGCGGTGAAGGAATAATGATTAACTCCGGTGAGTTCAACGGCATAACTTCACAGGAGGCGATCGGTAAAATTACCGGGTGGTTTGCAGAACGGGGCAAGGGGAAGAAGTCGGTCAATTACCGCCTGCGCGACTGGTGCATTTCCCGCCAGAGGTACTGGGGACCTCCTATACCGGTGATTCACTGTAAGTCATGCGGACCTCAGGCGGTTCCTGAGAGTGACTTGCCGGTGCTCCTGCCAGAAATGGATGATTTCCGGCCGGATGGTTCGGGACGGTCTCCTCTTTCCCGTAATGAGGATTTTGTCAATACTACATGTCCTCAATGCGGAGGGCCGGCCAGACGTGAAACGGACGTCATGGATAATTTTCTTGACTCAGCGTGGTACTTTTTCCGTTATCCTTCTACTGAATTCGATGACATGCCCTTTGACAGGGAGCGCACAAAGAAATGGCTTCCGGTTGACATGTACATAGGCGGTAATGAGCATGCGGTTCTTCACCTGCTCTATACCCGATTTATCACCATGGCGCTAAAGGACATGGGATATATCGAATTTGACGAGCCTTTCAAATGTTTCCGGGCTCACGGCCTTATTATCAAGGACGGGACAAAGATGTCGAAAAGCCGCGGGAATGTTGTCACACCTGATACATTTATCGCTAAATACGGCGCTGATTGTTTCCGGACATATCTCATGTTTCTCGGGCCCTATACGCTCGGCGGTGACTTTCAGGATAAGGGAATCACTGGAGTCCGTCGTTTCTATGATAGAATATACAGGCTTGCCTGTACCGGTAACCTTTCCACAATATCTCTGGAAGATAAAAAGCTTATTACACTGCTGCATAAAACTGTACGCGATGTCACCAAGCATATACAGAATCTTGAGTATAATACCGCCATAGCATTCATGATGGAATTCCTGAATGAAATAAACCGTCAGGATATTGTTTACAAAGAGGCGGTAGAAATTCTGGTTCGTCTTATCGAACCTTTTGCCCCCCATCTTTCCGAAGAGCTTTGGGAGATGCTGGGATATAAAGAGAGTATTTTCACTGCAGGTTGGCCTGAATGGGACGAGTCTAAGATTGTCTTCGATACGTTCGAGCTTGTCGCCCAGGTCAACGGAAAAATACGCGCCGCCATGGAAGCTCCCATGGATATTTCAAGTGAAGATGCAATAGCCCTGGCTACTTCTCACACAAATGTCCAACGATTCATCGAGGGCAAACCAATCCGAAAAACCATTTATGTCCCCGGCAAACTGGTAAATATTGTTGTTTAGCAATTTACCGAACCTGAAAGGAACGCATTTTGGTCAGGGTAGTTCGTAATTTTTTTTCTTTTGTTTTGTGGTGTTGTGTTTTTGCGAGTGTATCCGGTTTCGAAACAAATGTTAAAGCGCAGGAGAATCTGTCTGTTTTAAAAGGCTGGCGGCGATATTCCGATGCGGAAAAC